>CAJXHQ010000126.1 GCA_913054485.1 uncultured Paracoccaceae bacterium | reverse complement strand
GAGCGGTTGTTGCCGGAGGTTTTGGGGCGCCTTTGATGCGTTCGCGCAGGCTCTGCATCACCGCGTAGAGCACTGGCACCAGGATAACCCCGATCACCGTGGCCGCCAGCATGCCGCCGAAAACAGCGACACCAATGGCGAACTGGCTGGCCGCGCCTGCGCCCGATGCGGTGAGCAACGGCACCACGCCCAAGAGGAAGGACAGTGCCGTCATCATCACCGCGCGGAACCGCTGCTGGGCCGCCTCGGCCGCGGCTTCGCGGATGGAGAGGCCGGCCGCGCGGCGCTCCATTGCGAATTCGACGATGAGGATGGCGTTTTTCGACGCAAGGCCGATCAGCATGATCATCCCGATCTGGGTGTAGAGGTTGATGTCGCTGCCGACCACGGCCACCGCCGCCACCGCGCCGAAAAGCGCCACGATCACTGACAGAAGGATCGCCACCGGCATGGTCCAGCTTTCATACTGGCCAACCAGGAAGAGATAGGCAAAGAGCACCGCCATGCCGAGGATCACCGTCACTAGCCCGGCGCTGTCCAGCTGCTGCTGGGCGGTGCCGGTCCACTCAAACGCGTAGCCGGGCGGCAGGGCGGTTGCCGCCTCCTCCTGCATCACCCGGATCGCATCCCCGGTCGAGAGCCCCGCAGCCGGCACCGCAGTCACGGTGGCGGACCGGAACATGTTGTGCCGTTTCAGGATCACAGGACCCAGCACGTTTTCCACGTCGATCAGGGTCGACAGCGGCACCATGTCGCCGGACTGCGAGCGGACATAAAGCGCGCCGATATCCTCGATCTTGTCGCGGTAGCTGCCGTCTGCCTGCACCAGCACGCGGTAGACGCGGCCGAAGAGGTTGAAGTCATTGACATAGTAGGAGCCCAGATGCGCCTGCATGGTCTGGAAGACTTCGGAAATCGGCACGTCCAGGATCTTGGCCTTCTCGCGGTTCAGATCGACAAAGACCTGCGGCACGTTGGCCCGGAAAGTGGTGTAGGACTGGCCGATCTCCTCGCGCTGGTTGGCGGCGTAGACCAGTGAACCAACAGCAGAAGCCAGATCCTGCGGGGTGCCGCCGGCGGTCTGCTGCACCTCCATTTCGACGCCGGCGGACATGCCGAGGCCGGAAATCGGCGGCGGGTTGAAGGCGACGATGCTGGCCGCTGCCTCGCCATTGGCGATGCCGTAGATCTGCTGCAGGATGGCGTTGGGCTGTTTCTCATCCTCCGGGCGCTCGTCCCAGGGGTCGAGGTTGACGATGATCATCGCGCCATTGGCACCGGCACCATTGAGCAGGCTGAACCCGTTGACCAGAACCGTGTTCTGCACGCCCGGGATCGCTTCGATCTTCTCGTTCACCCGGTTGGTGACCACCTCGGTCCGCCCAAGGGCGGCGGCGTCCGGCAGCTGCACATCAACAAAGAGATAGCCGTTGTCCTCCAGCGGCAGGAAGCCCTTGGAGGTGACGCCGAAGATCGACCCGGTGCCGGCAGTCACGGCAAGGATGATCACCAGCCCCAGCACCGGCAGCCTTAACAGACGGCGCACGATCATCATATAGCCGCCGCGCACAGCCCCAATGCCGTTCTCAAAAGCCGCAAGAACGCCCTTCGGCGGGCCCGAACGCGCCTTCAGGATGATCCCGCAAAGCGCCGGAGAGAGCGTCAGCGCGTTGATCGAAGAAATGACCACGGCCGCCGAGATGGTGATGGCAAACTGCGAGTAGAGCCGCCCGGTGATGCCCGGCATGAAGGTGACCGGCACAAAGACCGCCAGCAGCACCAGCGTGGTCGCAATCACCGGGCCGGTGATCTGCCCCATCGCCTTGCGGGTTGCCTCGGCCGGTTCCAGTCCTTCTTCGGCGATGATGCGTTCGACGTTTTCGACCACCACGATGGCGTCATCCACCACGATGCCGATCGCCAGCACCAGCGCAAAGAGCGAGATGGTGTTGAGCGACATGCCCAGCACCAGAAGCACCGCAAAGGTGCCGATCAGCGACACCGGGATGGCCACCGCCGGGATCACCGTGGCGCGCCAGGAGCCGAGGAAGATGAACACCACCGAGATCACCAGCGCAAAGGTCATCATCAAGGTGGAGACCACATCGTTCAGCGATTGTTCGACAAAGTCGGTGGTGTTGAAAGGCACCGAGTATTTCACGTCGTCCGGAAAGGCTTCGGCCAGGCGGTCCAGCTCGGCCAGGACGTTTTCGGAGACCGCCAGCGCATTGGCGCCGGGCGCCTGGTAGACCGCAAGGATGGTCGCCTTATTGCCTTCGAAATAGCCCGATGCGGTGTAGAACTGCGCGCCGAGTTCAACCCGGGCGACGTCCTTCAGGCGCACGGTGCTGCCGGCCGCGCCGGTGCGGATCACGATATCCTCGAACTCGCTGACATCGGTCAGCCGGCCCTTGGTCTTGATGGTGTACTGGAAGGTCTGGTCGCCCGGCACCGGCGGCGCGCCGATTTGCCCGGCCGAGACCTCGACGTTCTGTTCACGCACCGCGTTGATCACGTCACCCGGCGTGATGCCGAGCCCCGCCATCTTGTTCGGTTCCATCCAGACCCGCATGGCATAGCTGAGGTTGTTCAGGATATCGGCCTTGCCGACGCCCTGCACGCGGCTCAGCGCGTCGCGGATGTTGATGGAAGCGTAGTTCGACAGGAAGATGTCATCATAGGTGTCATTCGGCGAGGTCAGTGCCACCACCATCAGCATGTTGGTGGAGCTTTTCTGCGTCACCACGCCCGAGGAGGTCACCTCGGCCGGCAGGCCCGCCATGGCCTGCGCCACGCGGTTCTGCACGTTCACCGAGGCAATATCGGGGTCTGTGCCCACTTCGAAGGTCACAGACAGGGAATAGCCGCCATTGTCGGAGGAGGAAGAGGACATGTAGATCATGTCGTCCACCCCGTTGACCTGCGCCTCAATAGGTGCGGCGACCGAGGTTTCCACAGTTTCAGCGTTGGCACCGGTGTAATTGGCGCTGACGTTGACCACCGGCGGGGTGATTTCAGGGAACTGGGCAACCGGCAAAGCGAAGTAGCCGATCGCGCCCATCACCGTCAGCACAAGCGAGATGACGATGGCAAACTTGGGGCGGGAGATGAAAACGGAGGAGAACATCGCTTATTGTTCCTCAGACTGGCCGGCCAGGACCGGATCCACCTCGACGCCCGGGCGCACCCGCTGCAGGCCTTCGACGATGACCGTGTCACCGGCGGCCAGCCCGTCCTGCACGATAATGCCGGTGCCGATGGTGTCACCGGTCACAAGGTAGCGCTGCTCGACCAGGTTTTCATCGTCAACGACCAGCACGAAAGGCCCCTGCTGGTCGCGCTGGATTGCCGCCTGGCTGATCACCAGCCGGTCCGCGGGTTCTTCGGATTCCAAACCGACAGTCACAAAGGAGCCGTCGATAATCAACCGGCGCTTGTTCTCAAACTCGGCGCGCACGATGATCGAGCCGGTTGCCGGATCCACCCGGTTGTCGACAAAGGCCACCCTGCCCGGCTCTTCCAGGCGCCTGCCGTCGGGCAGGATGACAAAGACGCCGGGAATGCCGCCGGGACGCGGCCGGCCGAGTTCGTCGCGCTCAAGCTGCTCCAGGATCTCGGTGAAGGTTTTTTCGTTCAGAGCGAAGGTCACGTTCATCGGCGCCTCGCGGATGATATTGACCAACGATTTGGAGTTCGGGCCGACCACATCACCGAGGCTGACCTGGATCTTGCCGACCCGGCCGGAGAAGGGCGCGTGCACTTCGGTATAGCTGAGGTCCAGTTCCGCCTGGGTGATCGCTGCCTTGGCCGCCCGCACCTGCGCTTCGGCGACAAGTTCATTGGCGCGCGAGGTGTCGCGGTCCGCTTCTGGGACAGAGCCGCGCTCGAAAAGCTCCTGCTTGCGGGCCAGATCGAGCGAGGCAAGCTCCAGGTTGGCTTCAGCCTTAGCGAGATCAGCGCGGCGCGCCTCAAGCGTGGCCTCGTAGGAACTGTCCTCAATGCGGAACAGAACATCGCCCGCTTTCACTTCGGAGCCGTCGTCGATCAGGATCTCTTCCAGATAGCCGCTGACCCGAGCGATCACGTCCACCTTATCCTTGGCCTCGCCGCGGCCGATGAAGGTTTCCGACAGGATAACGGGCTGCATCGAGGCTTCCATGACCGAGACCCGCGGCGCGTCTTGCGCATGGACGGCCGGAGCGGCGGAAAGGCCGGCAAGGGCAAAACCTGCGGCCGCTATCAACGTGCGGGTGCTGATCCCTGACCGGAATTCGCGTTTCTTCTTGTTCATTGGAAAATTGCCTTTCTCTTTCGCACCGGTTGGTCCGTTTCGCAGGCCGTCAAAACATAACTATACGATGCACTGAATCTCGCTTGTCCCATCCTTGCCCAGCAGGCGGACAACCGCAAGAAATCATAGAGAATCTCCGCAATTTTCTGCGGACCGCATGCAACGTCATACACAATTGCATGCGCAAGCCTTGAAACCTGTCTTGCGCACACAGGACTCGTTTGGATGACAAAATAACTGCCGGGCGCCGATCTGCCGCAGCCCGGACGCAAAAAGCGGCCCAGCCGGGCGTTCAGGAGCCCGGAAGTGACACCGCCGGCACGGGACCCCTGGCGGCAGCATCTTCTCGTTCGGCGATCAGTTCTTTTCGACGCGGATGATCGGGGTCGGCTTCCAGTCACCGTGGCGGACCGATTCACCCGGTGTGTGCATCTGCAGGATCGCGTACCACTGGTGGTCCGGAATCGGCAGGAAGTTCGGGTCGTCTTAACGGCCTTCAGTGTCGGCGCTCATGCAGATGGTGTGGGTGCCGTCTTCATTCGGCGCCAGCGTCCGGTCACCGCGCGAGTGGCGGTTCAGAGCGTTTTCTTCCATCAGGCGGGTTTCGCCGCTGTAGGCGGTGTAGGACCAGAAGCTTTCCACTTCGGGAGCTTCGAAGGTGAAAGTGTATTCGTCCTTGCTCCCGTCCAGCGGTTCACCCTGGGTGTCCGCGTCGTCTGCACCATACATGGTGTGGGCGGCAGGCAGGCCCCATTGGCCCATATAGCTGCCATAGGCGGATGCTCGGCACAGATGACCTCGTCCACCGTGCCGGGCACCTGGCCTTCCCAGCCTTCCACCGCATACATGAAGGAGCCGCCCTTGGTTCCCCGGTCCGGAGAACCATAGGCAGAGTCGGTGAAGTGCTGGATGTTCATGGTGTGGAACAGCCAGTAGCGCCCCTCGTCATGGTCGGGAATGGTGATGATCACCGGCTCAGCTGCAACATCCATTCAGCCAATCACATGCAGGGTTTCGTCGTTGATGGAGGGATGCGCCGTATAGGTATCATCCGCCAGCTTGCGGATGTTTTGGAGCTGGTTCATCGGATAGCCGGTTTTGACGGTGGTCTCGTAGAAGTACTTGTAAGCTTCGTCGATCGAGAACGCATATTCATATGCCAGCTGAGCCAGTGCGCTGGTGTCCTGGTGTCCTGGGCCTTCACCGCCGACTGGATCTGCTCCATCGGGGTGGGAACACCGGAGCCTGCATAAGCAGACAGCGGCAGAACCATCATTGCACCAGCTACAGCGCTGATAAGAGTACGTTATTTCATAGACTTATTCCCCTTCAACACACGCTACGAGGCTGAAGCAGGTCAGCGCTGCTGAGGCATCAAGGTGCCGGAAACATGCATCAGCCATGCATTTCCGCATGAGCCAAGCGCCGCCAGGCACTGCGCTGAATCCCGCCGGAGACCTTGTAGCCTCTCAGGTGCGGCAGCGACAGACACGCACGCATATCGCGGTTTCAGATAATCTGAAAGTGGGGGTATGGCGTAGGAGATGGGTCTGGCCGCGAACCCTCTCCGTGTGGCATATCGCAGTACTGCGCAGAGCAATGCGATCGATGGAATTCTCGACGCACACGGAAACAGGCTGGAGTTAGTTCATAAGATCGCCTAATCACGCTTCCTAGGCCTTCAGTTATGCGATGGGCCAGCTTGAGGAACGCCCACATTGAAAATTACAGTTATTACAGCCGTTTACAATTCCGAAGCTACTGTGGCCGAAGCTATCGCGAGCGTGGCGGCCCAAACCGTCCTAAAGGACGGGTTCGATTGGGAGGGCCGCAAGTACAAGTCACTCTCGGCAGTGGCGCGCGCCATCACAGGCACGCGCTGGAATGGCTATCGCTTCTTCGGGTTTCGTGAGCGGAAGCGGGCGGAAGCATGATGGACATCAACGCGCGCCCAAACCGCCGCCTTCGCTGCGCCATCTACACTCGCAAGTCGACCGAAGACGGTCTCGACATGGAGTTCAACACCCTCGACGCCCAGCGAGAGGCCTGCGAGGCCTATATCGCCAGTCAGCGATCTGAAGGTTGGGTCGCCACCCGCGACCGTTATGACGATGGCGGGTTTTCTGGTGGCAATCTCGAACGACCCGGTCTCAAGCAACTTCTGACGGACATCGAAGGTGGGCTGGTCGACGTGGTTGTGGTGTACAAGATCGACCGTCTGTCGCGGTCGCTGATGGATTTCTCCAAGCTGGTCGAGATCTTCGACCGGAATGGCGTCACTTTCGTCTCTGTCACGCAGTCCTTCAACACCACTACTTCGATGGGGCGGCTGACGCTGAACATCCTGCTCAGTTTCGCCCAGTTCGAGCGTGAAGTGATCGGCGAGAGGATCCGCGACAAGGTGGCCGCGTCCCGCAAACGCGGTATCTGGATGGGGGGCTACGTGCCCCTCGGCTACGATGTGCAGGATCGCAAGCTGGTGGTGAATGACGCCGAGGCCGCTTCGGTCCGTCGCATCTTTGAGCGGTTTGTTGAACTCGGCTCCGCCACGGTTCTGGCGCGCGAACTGCGCCGCGAGGGGTTCCGCAACAAGCAGGGCACCCTGATTGACAAAGGCTATCTCTACCGGCTGCTCAAGAACCGGGTTTATCGCGGAGACGCTGTCCACAAGGGCACAGCGTATCGCGGCGAGCACGACGCAATCATCGACGACAATCTCTGGGATCGGGCCTATGCCATCCTGCAGGAAAGCCCCCGCAAACGTGCCAACAACAGCCGGTCGCGGACCCCCGCTCTCCTGAAAGGGCTGATATTCAGCGACACCGGCGCCGCCATGACCCCCACCAGCACGAAGAAGGGCGCGAAGCTTTACCGCTACTATGTGTCGATGGACGTCATCCGGAACCGAGAGACCGGCCAAGAGACCGCCCCGATGCGGCTTGCGGCTGGAATGGTTGAGGACGCGGTCGCGACCGAGGTTCGGCGAATTCTGCAGACGCCGGAGGTGGTGTCGCAGGTGATCGCGTCCCTGAAAAAGGAACAGGTTGCAGTTTCAGAGGCCGACATGGGGTTGGCGACGACGCATGGAGGCTGGCGAGTTCAACACGGTCCAGGAACTGGCCGAGGCCAATGGGCTGGCTGAACGTCACGTCAGCCGCCAGTTGCGGCTGGCATACCTCGCCCCGGAGGTGCTGAAACGATTGGCCTTCGGTCGGGAGGCATCTTCGGTCAGCCTTTATGATCTGTGCTTTCTGGCCGGAGAGACGTGGCATGATCAGGCAGAGCGCGTGTTCGATTAGCGGTTCGCGTTTGGCCTCAAACGAGGCAAGGCACCGTGCCTGTTTCGGGTGGAAAAGACGTTCGTACCTTCTGAAGCGAATGACCAGCCTGAGATCAGTCGACAACTGTCACAGAAGCATTGTCACCGACCTTGGTTGTGGTTCAATCTACCAAGGCTTTCGCACTACCTCGCACAACCACGCCGCCTTTGGGTGTCTCCGTTCGCGTTGACAGGGGCTGAGCTGACTTCAATTGCGGCACCACACACTCTCAACAACGATCTGAAAAGTCATTACTTTTTTAACTCGTCCCGGTCTGGGTGAAGGGCGGGTGGAAAGAG
>CAJXHQ010000125.1 GCA_913054485.1 uncultured Paracoccaceae bacterium | reverse complement strand
GACTGCCTGCCCTCTGACGGCCGGCGGGATTCGGGCGAATTTATGTTGAAATTACTGTGTTACTGCGGCTTTTGAGCTGGATTTGGCTTAATTTGAGACAACGCCTGGACAGAACCCGCCAAAGGGGCCGCACGCATGAGCCGACGATTCATCATCCATACGGGACCTGCAAAAACCGGCACCAGCAGCCTTCAGGAAGCGCTGTTCAATAACCGGCAGGCCCTTGCACGGGCCGGGTTTCACTATCCCGTTCTGGGCCGCAGCGATCAGATGCCGCGCCTGCCCGGCCACCATGGGATCCCCGCGGTTCTGAAATCAGGCGGCGCGCTGCCGGAGGAGTTTCTGGACTGGGCAGCCTCTCTGCCGCAGACCAACACAATCGTGCTGTCATCCGAGAACCTCGCCCATTTGAGCGCCGCGCAGATCAGGCAGCTGGCCGCGCAAACCTGTGCCGAACAGGTCGATGTTATCTATTATGCCCGCCGCTGGGACCGGCTGCTGCCCTCGATCTGGCAAGAGCTGGTCAAACATGGCGAGAGCCGCGGCTACCAGGAATTCCTGACGACCCAAACCGAAGCGCCTCGCGCCAGCTTTTACCTCAACTACGCGCTGCCGCTGGACCGCTGGGCAGACGTATTCGGGCAGCAGGCCATACGCCTCTATTCCTACGACAATATCCTGGCCTCAGGCGGAGATATCGTGACGCATTTCTTTCAGGAGGTTCTGGCGCAGGACCCGCCCTGCAAGGCCTCAGGCGGCCGCACCAATCCCCGTATGGCCACGATGGAGACCGAAATGATGCGGGCCCTGAACCGGATGAGCTTCGGGCAGGAACAGGGCAACCCCGGCGTGCGCCAGAAAATCGTCAAGGGCAAGTGCAGGATTACCCGGGACATGGCGGTCCTGTCCGGGCTGATGCAGCCTTTCCTGCGCCTGTGCCGGCCCTGCGCGCCGATCGCCCTTCATGCCGTGGAAGATGACCTTCTGCAGCGTTACGGCAGCAGGATCGGCAACCCGGCGTCTGGCGGCCGGCTGTTTGAAGTCAGCAGTTTTCATCCGGCGGAATTCTGCTGCGCCGATTACCTGATGATCCCTGAGGCTGGTGCGGCGCTGCGCCGTATCCACCGGGCTCTGGGTCTGCCCTCAGCTGTCTGAGGCCGCTTCAGACCAAGTCGTAAACGGCAGCGTCGCCCGCGATGCGCATCAGAATGTCATCCTGGCCTTCGCCGTCTACAAGCGCCCAAATGATCTGTTCTGTGGGCCGGTAGATCACAAAGGCTTCCGCCACATTGTCGTCCCCGGACCGCTCGCCAAACTCATCCGCAGTATGGGCATAGTTGATCTGGAACTCATCGGCTTCGGCGCCGGGCTGGCCGAACAGCAGCACGTCCCCGTCCGCGGCGGTGTAATCCTGGATCCAATCCGAGCCGTGGTGGTAGAACACATCCGCGCCGCTGCCGCCATTGATCCGGTCGTGTCCGAAACCGCCATTGACGAAATCATCGTCCGCTCCGCCGAAGACCAGATCAGAATAAACCGCCCCGTTCAGCACGTCATTGCCGTCCTGGCCGATCAGCTCATCCACGCCCCAGCCGCCGGTAATCGTATCGTTGCCGGCCTGCCCGTAAAGCAGATCGTTTCCGAAGCCGCCGTCGATGACATCGTCCCCGGCCCCGGCGTAAACCACATCACGCAGGTCATCCGCATAGGTGCCGCCGATGATTGTGTCATTTCCGTTGCCGCCATTCAGCGTGTCACTCCCATTTCCGCCCTCCAGGTAGTCATCTCCGTCCCAGCCCAGCAGCCGGTCGTTTCCGTCATAGCCATATATGGCGCCGCCAGCGCTGCCATCCTCCAGAAAATCCGCGCTCAGCGTGCCATAGAGCACGCCATCATCCATGATAACCAGCTGCGACGGCAGGATGCGGTCCGACTCGAACTGCAGGTCCCTTGCGGCATCGAAAAGGTCCGCATCAACATTCTGAAGTGTCAGGGAAAATCCGCCATAACTCAGCTCGGCCGCACTTCCAGAATGAATAATCACGACCTGATCGGGATTGCGCAGCAGCGGCAGTCCGGTCAGGTCAATCCGGTCCTCTCCCGGTGTGAAATCGGCAATTGCGCCAAGCCTGCCGGTGCCATCCGCCAGATTTTCGGTGAAGATGATTGTATCGGCTCCCGCACCACCCTCCAGCGTCTGACCGGATGCCCGGGCCACCAGGATATCATCCCCCGCTGTGCCGGCCATATCCGCGCCGGCATCCTCTTGCGAAAAAACCCCGCCGAGACCTGAAAGATCCAGAGACACCCGGTGCAGCCCAAGCGCGCCTTCAGGGGCAGCGTAGACATGCAACGCATCATCCTGAACGTAAGCGTCAAACCCGGACAGCGCGCCCGTGGCAGCTGTTGCCCCCGGCCGGGCAGGCCAGGCCGCATGCACAAGCGGCGACAAGAGCCCGCCGGGCAGCAGCGCAAAAAGCGAGCCCCCGCCGTCGCTGCCGGCCGCTGCCAGGATGTTCCAGCTGCCATAGCCGGCCGAAGCAAGATGCGCCACGCCGCCGAAATAACTGTGGCCAGTGTCGATCAAATGATCCGCCACGATCAGCGCGCCGTCGCTGCCGGTACGCAGAACGGTCAGGCTGGAGCTGCCGGAAGAGGCGGCAACCGTGAAGTCCGCCCCGCCTGCGCGAAGCTGCTCCAGAGCCGCCGGCGCGTTGATGCCGCCGCCTTCGGCCGCGGAATAACTGTCCTGCGCAGTAAGCGCCCCACTGTCTGCAACCGTATAGCTGCGCAGGGCGTCGCCGGTGGAATCCGCAGTCACGATCACCCCGTCTGCGGCCTGCACGATGTCCGATATCTGCCCGCCTTCCGGGGCCAGATGGTCCGCCTGCGCAGCGCCCGAACCCGTCAGCCGCCAGCTGTAGAGCCCGCTGCCGCTGGCCGTGACAAGCTGCGCGCCACTGATGCCGTCAATCCCGAAAGCCGCGGTGACCGCACCGGAGGCCGAGGCCAGAAGCCGGCCCTGCGGATCAAGGGACACAGGAACGTCCAGCCCGCCGCTGCCGTTCACCCCGTAGCCATACGCCGTGCCAATCTCGCGGCCCAGCGGCAGCAGGTAATCTTCGCCCTCCACGGTGACCTGGGTGATCCCGGCACCGCTCAGCCCGCCTGACGACGGGTAGGCCTGCACATTCCGGACAGACAGCGCCCCGCCGGTCCCGGCCGAGAAAGCGGCCATTCCGCCGCCTGCGGCACTGGCCGCTGCAAGGACCGGACCTCCGGGACCGCCGGTGACGACAACCAGATCCCGCAGCGGCGCGGTTTCAGGCAGACCCTCAACTTCCGTCCATGCCGTCGACTGAACACTGATACCAACCATAACCATATACCCCCGGAATGCTAAATCCGGGAATAAGGTCCCTGGCCGCGGCGGCGGAAGGCGGGGCCAAAAGACGGCGCAATTACGGCCTTTCCGAAGCATTTTTTACAATCCGGGATCAATGCCCCGGATCGGGCCCCACCAGATCAGATTGCTGAACAATGACTTGCGGCGCCAACGCCTGGCCTAGATCACGTCAGTGAAGAAAACCGGCGCCGTCCCGCCCTGCTCCTGCGCCGCAAGGAAGCCGCGCGCGCAATCCAGCGCCTCGCGGATCGTCACATCCATGTCGAGATAGCGGTAGGTGCCCAAACGTCCGACAAAACTGACGCCCTCTTCCTGCTGCGCCAGCCGGACATATTCGGCCAGCAGCGCTTTCTCTTTCACCTGGCGGATCGGGTAATAAGGGACATCCCCCGGCTCGCAGGCGCGGGAAAACTCGCGGTAGCAAACCGAACCCTCATGGTTTTCCCAGGGCGAGAAATGCTTGTGTTCGGTGATGCGGGTATAAGGCACGGTTTCTTCGCCGTAGTTCATCACCGCGCAGCCCTGATAGTCGCCCTGATGGGTAAACCGTTCAAAATCCAGCGTCCTGTAGCCCAGCCGCCCCAGCTCGTAGCCGAACCAGCCGTCCAGCGGACCGGAGTAGAAGACATGGTCATACTCCGCCGCCCCGGCGCGCTCAAACGCCGTGCCCAGCGTCACGGTGATGCCCGGATGATCAAGGATCTTTGCGATCATCGCGGTGTAGCCGTTCTCCGGCATGCCCTGGAACTGGTGAAAGAAGTAATTGTCATCGTAATTGAAGCGCACAGGCAGACGTTTCAGGATCGACGCGGGCAGCCCGGACGGATGCATGCCCCACTGTTTGATCGTGTAGCCCTTGAAGAACGCCTCGTAGAGGTCCTTACCGACAAAGCGCAGCGCCTGTTCCTCGAAGGTCTCCGGGGTTTCAATCGAGGTGTCGGCCTGTTCCTCGGTGATGAAGGCATGCGCCTCTTCGGGGCGCAGGGTCTTGCCGAAGAACTGGTTGATGGTGTGCAGGTTGACCGGCAGCGAGAACACCTGCCGCTTACCGCCGGGGTCCAGGCTGGTTGTCTTCACCCGGTTTTTATAAGGCAGGAAGGTCTCGAAGCGGTTCACATAGTCCCAGACCTCGGCATCGTCTGTGTGGAAGATATGCGGGCCATAAACATGCACCATGACGCCGGTATCCGCGTCCCGCTCAGTATGGCAATTGCCGCCGATATGGCTGCGCGCGTCCACCACCGTGACACTATGCCCGGCCTCTGCCAGCTGCCGCCCGATGACCGCGCCGGAAAGGCCCGCGCCCACGCATAGAATCTTCATTGCCTGTTGCTCCCACTGCTGCTGCGGATTGCCTGCCGCTTTTGGCGCAGAGTAGCGCAAATACTCCGGCTTGCCATCCGCGCTGCACGCAACAGCGCGGCAAGGCGGCAGAAATGCCCCAATGAAAAAGCCGGCCCGGGAACACCCGGACCGGCCTTATTCAATAAACTGCAGGGAAGATCAGCCGCCGAAGTCGTCCAGCATGATGTCTTCGCGGTCAACGCCAAGATCCAGCAGCATGTTGATCACTGACTGGTTCATAATGGGCGGGCCGCACATGTAGAACTCGCAGTCTTCCGGGTTCGGATGGTTCTTCAGATATTCCTCGAACAGCACGTTGTGGATGAAGCCGGTGTGGCCTTTCCAGTCGTCCTCGGGCTGGGCGTCGGACAGGGCCACGTGCCAGTCAAAGTTGTCGAACTCCGCCGCCAGCGTGTCGAAGTCCTCAACAAAGAACATCTCTTTCTTCGAGCGCGCACCGTACCAGAAGCTGATCTTACGGTCGCGGTTCTCAAGGCGCTTCAGCTGGTCGAAGATGTGGCTGCGCATCGGCGCCATGCCGGCACCGCCGCCGATGAAGACCATTTCCTTCTTGGTATCGCGGGCGAAGAATTCGCCGAACGGACCGGAGATGGTGACCTTGTCGCCTGGCTTCAGGTTGAAGATGTAGGAAGACATCAGGCCCGCCGGGATGCCTTCGCTGCCCGGAGGCGGCGACGCAACACGCACGTTGAGCATGATCATGCCCTTTTCATCCGGGTAGTTGGCCATGGAATAGGCGCGTTCGACCGGCTCGTTCACCACCGATTCATACTGCCACAGATTGAAGCGGTCCCAATCTTCGCGGTATTCATCGCCGATGTCGAATTCGGTGTATTTCAGCGCGTGGGCCGGGGCTTCGATCTGGATGTAGCCGCCGGCGCGGAAGTTCACGTCCTCACCTTCCGGCAGGTCCAGAACCAGCGCCTTGATGAAGGTCGCCACGTTGTCGTTGGAGCGCACTGTGCACTCCCACTTCTGGACGCCGAAGACCTCTTCCGGGACTTCGATTTCCATATCCTGCTTGACCGCAACCTGACAGGACAGACGGTCGCCGCAGGCGGCTTCGCGCTTGGTGATATGGCCTTCTTCGGTGGCCAGGATCGAGCCGCCGCCGGAATGCACTTTCACCCGGCACTGGGCGCAGGTGCCGCCGCCGCCGCAGGCGGAGGGGACAAAGAGTTTTTCGCCGGCCAGCGTCTGCAGCAGCTTGCCGCCCGCAGGCACAGAGATGGTTTTCTCACCGTTGATGGGGATGTTCACATTGCCTGTCGACACCAGCTTGGACCGGGCCGCCAGAATGACGGAGACCAGAGCCAGAACGATCAGGGTGAAGAGGAGGACGCCGAGTCCGAAGGTTTCCATTTCCGCAGCCCCCTTAGAGTTTCACGCCGCTGAAGGACATGAAGGCCATAGCCATCAGACCCGCAGTGATGAAGGTGATGCCGAGGCCCTGCAGGCCGTCGGGAATGTCGGAATACTTCAGCTTCTCGCGCACGCCCGCCATCGCGGTGATTGCCAGCGCCCAGCCGAAGCCGGAGGAGAGGCCATACGTCACGGATTCCGCGAACATATAGTCGCGTTCCACCATGAAGAGCGAGCCGCCAAGGATGGCGCAGTTCACGGTGATCAGCGGCAGGAAGATCCCCAGCGCGTTGTAAAGCGGCGGGAAGTACTTATCGAGGATCATCTCCAGGATCTGCACCATCGCCGCGATCACGCCGATGTAGGAAATCAGACCAAGGAAGGTCAGATCCACATCCGGGAAACCGGCCCAGGCCAGCGCGCCGGGCTTCAGCAGATAGGTCAGGATCAGGTTGTTGGCCGGCACAGTAATGGTCTGCACCAGCATCACCGAGATGCCGAGCCCCAGCGCAGTGGAGATCTTCTTGGACACCGCGATGAAGGTACACATGCCCAGGAAGAAGGAGAGCGCGAGGTTCTCGACGAAGATGGCCTTTACGGCCAGTGACAGAAGACCTTCCATCAGTGCGCCTCTACGGTTTGAATTTTATGTTCACGCTCTTCCACCTGCTCCGGTTTCCAGGAGCGGAAGGCCCAGATCAGCAGGCCGATGATGAAAAACGCAGAGGGCGGCAGCAGCAGCAGGCCGTTGGGCACGTACCAGCCGCCGTTGTTGACGGTCTCCAGAATGGTGATGCCAAACAGCGAACCCGAGCCGAACAGCTCGCGGATCACGCCGACCAGCATCAGGATCAGACCATAACCCAGACCGTTGCCGATGCCGTCGATGAAGGAGGCCACCGGCGGGTTCTGCATGGCAAAAGCTTCGGCGCGGCCCATGACGATACAGTTGGTGATGATCAGGCCCACGAAGACCGACAGGGTTTTCGAGATCTGGAAGGCATAGGCCTTCAGCACCTGGTCCACCAAGATCACCAGCGAGGCGATGATCACCTTCTGCACGATGATCCGGATCGAGCTGGGGATCTGGTTGCGCAGGATAGAGATGAACATGGATGCAAAGGCGGTCACAAAGGTCACCGCGATGGTCATCACCAGCGCCACCTGCAGCGAGGAGGTCACCGCCAGCGCCGAGCAGATGCCCAGCACCTGCAGGGTGATCGGGTTGTTGTCGACCAGTGGATCGACAAGCATATCTCTACGTTTATGCGCCATTACACTTTCCCCGCCTTGAGATTATCCAAGAACAGTTTGTAGCCGGTTTCACCCAACCAGAATCTCACAAGATTGTGGACACCAGCAGTGGTGAGGGTCGCGCCTGCCAAAGCATCGATGTGATACTCGGGCCCCGCAGCCGGAACAGCTTTGGTGACACTGATTTGCAGCTCGCCGCTGTCATCCGTCAGTTTTTTACCGGCCCAGAGCGCTTTCCAACGAGGGTTGTCAACTTCAGCACCCAAGCCCGGAGTTTCTGCGTGCTCGTAGAACTGCAGGCCAAAGATGTCGTTGCCGTTCTCTTCCAGAGCGATAAAGCCATAGAGCGTTGACCACAGACCGTAGCCATGCAGCGGCAGAATAACCTTATCAATCTCAACAGCGTCGTCACGCAGCAGATAGACGGTGACGAATTTGCCCTGACGGCCAATGCCTGCCGGGTCATCGGTCAGAGCAGCGGAGGTCGCGGGATCGTCTGCGGCGGTGCGATCGTCAAAGGTGGCCGGATCGAACTCGGTTGTGAACGT
>CAJXHQ010000124.1 GCA_913054485.1 uncultured Paracoccaceae bacterium | reverse complement strand
GCCCATCGCCAACCCCGGCTGGATGTTCCCGGAATACTCCTTCGGCATCCGGGACGAGCGGATGCAGGAAATGGTCGATGAGGTCCGCGCGGCGGGCGCGGATGTTGTGGTTGTGCTCAGCCACAATGGCTTTGATGTGGATAAGAAAATGGCCGGCCGCGTCAGCGGGATCGACGTGATCCTCTCCGGCCATACCCATGACGCACTGCCGGAACCGGTTCTTGTCGGCCAGACCCATATTATCGCCAGCGGCAGCAATGGCAAATTTGTCTCCCGCGTTGATCTGGATGTGCGCGACGGGCAGATGATGGGACTGAAGCACAAGCTGATCCCCATTTTCTCCGACGTGATCATGCCCGACCCGGCGATGACGCAGCTGATCAACGACCAGCGCGCGCGCTATGAGGCGGATATGGCCGAGGTGATTGGGCGCACCGCCGATGATGCGCTTCTCTACCGGCGCGGCAATTTCAACGGCACTTGGGATGACGTCATCTGCGACGCCCTGATCAGCGAGCGCGAGGCCGATATCGCCATGTCGCCCGGCGTGCGCTGGGGCCCCTCCATCCTGCCCGGACAGGACATCACGCGCGAGGATATCTGGAACGTCACCTCTATGACGTACGGCGCGGCCTACCGAACTGAAATGACCGGCGAATTCATCCATGTGATCCTGGAAGACGTGGGCGACAACCTGTTCAACCCCGATCCCTATTACCAGCAGGGCGGCGACATGGTGCGGGTCGGGGGCCTTGGATACCGGATCGATATCACCAAGCCCCAAGGCAGCCGGATCTCGGAATTGACGCTGCTGAAAACAGGCGAGCGGATCGATCCCGCCAAAACATACACGGTGGCCGGCTGGGCCAGCGTGAACGAGGGCACCGAAGGCCCGCAGATCTGGGATGTGGTGGAAAGCCATATCCGCAAGCTGGGCACGGTCACCGCCAAGCCCAATACCTCGGTCACGGTCGCAGGCGCGTGATCCGCACAGGTAATGCAGGCAGACAGACGAGGACAAGGAAAGACGCAGATGGAGGCACGAAACCCATGAGCGACAGCGCCAAGCGCAACCAGCCTTCCCGCCGCCAGTTCCTGAGCGGCGCAGCCGCCGCCGGAGCCGGTGCAGTCACGGCGGCGGCAGCACAGGCTGCCAGCCCCGATCCGCTGATCACTGAGGTGCAGGAATGGGCCTCGGCCACGGGCGAGGGTGTGGACGCCACCCCGTATGGCCTGCCGGTCCGCTTCGAGAATGACGTGGTGCGGCGCAATGTGGAGTGGCTGACGGCGGACACCATCAGTTCCATCAATTTCACGCCGATCCACGCGCTGGACGGCACCATCACGCCGCAGGGCTGCGCTTTTGAGCGCCATCACTCTGGCGCGATCGAGCTGAGCAAGGCGGACTACAGGCTGATGATCAACGGGCTGGTGGACACGCCGCTGGTGTTCACCTACGCCGATCTGGAGCGCTTCCCGCGTGAGAACCGGGTGCATTTCTGCGAATGCGCTGCCAACACCGGAATGGAATGGGCCGGCGCGCAGCTCAACGGGGTGCAGTTCACCCATGGCATGATCCACAACATGGAATACTCCGGCGTCCCCCTGCGCACCCTGCTGGAAGAGGCGGGCGTGCAGCCGGAAGGCAAATGGGTCTACGTGGAAGGGGCGGATGCCTCTTCGAACGGGCGCTCGATCCCGATCGAAAAGGCGCTGGATGACGTGCTGGTCGCCTTCAAGGCCAATGGCGAGGCCCTGCGCAAGGAGCACGGGTACCCGGTACGCCTGGTGGTGCCCGGCTGGGAAGGCAATATGTGGGTCAAATGGCTGCGCCGGGTCGAGGTGATGGACGGTCCGGTGGAGAGCCGCGAAGAGACGTCGAAATACACCGATACGCTAGCCGATGGCACCAGCCGGAAATGGACCTGGGTGATGGATGCGAAGTCCGTGATCACCTCACCCAGCCCGCAGGCGCCGATCACCCATGGGCCCGGACCGCTGGTTATCACAGGCCTGGCCTGGTCGGGGCGGGGCCATGTCACCGGTGTCGATGTCTCGACTGACGGCGGCATCAACTGGACGCCGGCCAGGCTGGCGGCGCCGGGCACCGACAAGGCATTGACCCGGTTCTATCTCGACCATGACTGGGACGGGGGCGAGATGCTCTTGCAGGCGCGGGCGCGGGATTCCTCGGGCTACGTGCAGCCCACCAAGGCGCAGCTGCGCGAGGTGCGCGGCGAGAACTCGATCTATCATAACAACTGCATCCAGACCTGGTGGATCAACGGGAAGGGCGAGGCCGAGAATGTCGAAGTGTCTTAAACTGCTGGCCGGGACTGCATTGGCCGCAACCCTGAGCGCCGCCCCGGTGCTGGCACAGAAGTTCGGCCTTGGCCGGCCGGCTCTGCCCGAGGAAATCGCTGCCTGGGATCTGGACGTGTCACCTGACGGAACCGGCCTTCCGGCCGGCTCCGGCTCGGTCGAAGACGGCGAGATGGTCTTTGCCGACAATTGCGCCATCTGCCACGGCGACTTTGCCGAAGGGGTGGACAACTGGCCGGAACTGGCAGGGGGCGAGGGCACGCTCGCCGACAAGGACCCGGTCAAGACAGTGGGCTCCTACTGGCCCTATCTATCCACGACCTGGGATTATGTGAACCGTTCCATGCCCTTCGGCAACGCGCAGAGCCTGAGCGCGGATGAGACCTATGCGATCGTGGCCTACATTCTCTATTCCAATGACTTGGTGGAAGATGATTTTGTGCTGTCGGACAAAAACTTCCTGGACGTGGAGATGCCCAATGCGGACGGGTTCATCATCGAAGGGCGCGATACGGCAGAGGCGCATTTCTGGACCCAGGCCCCCTGCATGGAAGGCTGTAAGGAGAGCGTCGAGATCACCATGCGCGCTGCCGTTCTGGACGTGACCCCGGAGGATGAAACAGCTGCCGCGCCGGTGGCGGATGCTTCTGCTCAACAGGCCGCGGCGGAAGCTCCGGCAGAGCAGCCCGCCGAAGCGCCGGTGGAAACTGCCGCGCTGGACCCGGCGCTGGTGGACAAGGGCGAAAAGGTCTTCAAGAAGTGCAAGGCCTGCCATCAGGTGGGCGACGGGGCCAAGAACCGCACCGGCCCCACGCTGAACGGCATAGTCGGCGCGCCCGCCGGGCTGGTAGACGGGTTCAAGTATTCCAAGGTCCTGAAAGCCGCTGCCGACGGCGGTCTGGTCTGGACCGAGGACGAGCTGGCCGCCTTCCTGGCCAAACCCAAAGCCTATATGAAAGGCACCCGCATGTCCTTTGCCGGGCTCAAGAAAGACGCCGAGATCGACGCCGTCATCGCCTACCTGCAGTCCTACGGAAGCTAACCGGTGCGACGCTGGCAAACATACGGGATCATGCTGGCGGCGGCCGGGTGTGCCGCCATGGCCCAAGCCGCTGAGGAGCTGGGCGACGCAGAGGCCGGCAAGAAAGTCTTTAACGAGTGCAAAGGGTGCCATCAGGTCGGACCTGGCGCCGAGAACCGCGTCGGCCCGCATCTGAACGGGCTGTTCGGCCGGGTGGCCGGCAGTCTCGAAGGTTTCCGCTATTCCAAGAGCTTCCGGCGAGCGGGAAATTCAGGGCTGGAATGGCATGCGGACAGCCTGTCCGATTTTCTCAAAAACCCGCGCTCCGTCGCCTCTGGCACGCGGATGAGCTACCGCGGCCTGAAAGATGAAACGAAGCGCGCGGATCTGATCGCCTATCTGCGCCTGTTTTCGGATAGTCCCAGCGATATTCCCGAAGCTGACCCGACTGCCATAGGCACCGATCATGGGCTGGATCCCGGGATCCTCGCGCTGCAGGGCGACCCCGAGTACGGCGCGTACCTCAGCAGTGAATGCACCACCTGTCACCAAGCTGAAGGCGGCGATGAAGGTATTCCGTCGATTGTCTACTGGCCCGAGGAAGATTTTGTCGTTGCGCTGCATGCCTACAAGAACAAGCAGCGGAACCATCCGGTCATGCAGATGATCGCGGGCCGTCTCAGCAATGAGGAAATCGCTGCACTGGCGGCCTATTTCGAAGATCCGGAATGAACATAAACTTTGGGAGGAGTGTTATGAAGCTGAACAGACGGGTATTCATCGGGGCCGCGGGCGCGGCAGCGGCCAGTTTGCAGGCACCTGCAGTGCTGGGCGCGGGCAAACCGCGGGTGGTGGTGATCGGCGGCGGGGCAGGCGGGGCCACGGCCGCACGCTACATCGCCAAGGACAGCAAGGGCGCGATCGACGTCACATTGGTCGAGCCCTCGCGCACCTACTACACCTGCTTCTTCTCCAACCTCTATATCGGCGGCTTCCAGGAGCTGTCGGACATCGGCCACAGCTATGGCACGCTGGCGGCGAATTACGGCATCAACGTCGTGCATGACTGGGCGGTGGGCGTGGACCGTGACACAAAACTGGTATCGCTGGCCGGAGGGGCAAAGCTGCCCTACGACAAGCTGGTCCTCAGCCCCGGCATCGACTTTGTCGACGGCGCGGTGGAGGGATGGGACCTGTCCGCGCAGAACAAGATGCCCCATGCCTACAAGGCGGGCTCTCAGACCGAGCTTCTGAAGGCACAGATCAATGCGATGCCGGAAGGCGGCTCCTTCTGCATGGTTGCCCCGCCCAATCCCTACCGCTGCCCGCCGGGACCCTACGAACGGGTGTCGATGGTGGCGCATGTGCTGAAATCGGTGAACCCGACCGCGAAGATCATCGTGGCGGATCCCAAGCCCAAGTTCTCCAAGATGGGGCTGTTCCAGGAAGGCTGGGGCAACCACTACGAGGGCATGGTGGACTGGATCGGCGAGGACTTCGGCGGCGGCAATGTTTCGGTCAACCCTGACGCCATGACCGTCACCATTGACGGCGAGGAAACCAAGGTCGACGCCTGCAACGTGATCCCGGCGATGAAAGCGGGCCGCATTGCTGAGATGGCCGGTGTGACAGACGGCAACTGGGCCCCGGTGAATGCGGCCGACATGTCCTCCAAGGCGGATCCGGACATCTATGTGCTGGGGGATGCCAGCCAGCAGGGCGATATGCCGAAGTCCGGTTTCTCCGCCAACAGCCAGGCCAAGGTCTGCGCCAACGCGGTGCGCGGCGCGCTGACCGGCTCCAAGGTATTCCCGGCCAAGTTCTCCAACACCTGCTGGTCGCTGATCAGCACCGATGACGGGGTGAAGGTCGGTGCAACCTACGAAGCCACTGCGGAAAAGATCGCCAAGGTGGACGGGTTCATCAGCCAAACCGGTGAGACTGCAGAACTGCGGAAGGCCACATACGAGGAATCCGTTGGCTGGTATGCCGGGATCACCTCGGACATGTTCGGCTGACGCACCCTCCGGAGCCCGAGGGGATGCGGGCTCCGGTATTGAATTGAAGGAAGGAGTTTGAGGATGAAAACCCTGATTGCGGCAGCGGCACTGGCCGGCGGGTTCGCCGGGCCGGTTCTGGCAGACGGGATTGCCGTCACGCCTTTTGACGGCAGCTTTGATGATGCCACTTTCGCCTTGGAAAGCGCGATTATCGGCCAGGGGCTGGTGATCGACTATGTCAGCCACGTGGGCGACATGCTGAACCGCACCGGGCAGGACGTAGGCAGCAACAAGGAGATCTTTATATCCGCCGATATTTTCATCTTCTGCTCAGCCACGGTCTCACGCCAAGTGATGGAGGCGGACCCGATGAATATTGCTTTCTGCCCCTACGGAGTTTTCGTCGCCGAGGACGGTGAGGGCGTGAAGATCGGCTACCGGGAGTATCCCGAAGGGCCGATGGACGCGGTGGAAACGCTGCTGGCAAGTATCGTTGCGGAGGCCGCTGGCGGCTGAACGCACAAAGGGATGCAGGAGGAAGGCAGCGCCGTCAACACACCCGGAAGCTGCCTTTCCGCTGCCGGGCTGAACGGTATCGGGGGATCTGCTCAGCCCCATTGATTTGACCTATTGCAAGGACAGCGGGGCAGGCGGACCCTGTGCACCGGCCATGGAAAACCTGATCGACATGCTGGGAGAGCCGGGCGTTCTGGCTGCGGCGGGGGCTGTGGTGGGGCTGCTGTTCGGCGCTTCGGCCCAGCGGTCGCGTTTTTGCCTGCGCGCGGCTGCTGCCGAGGTGGCGGAGGGGCGTTGGGGCGGGCGTCTTGCGGTCTGGCTCGTAGCTTTTTGCGCAGCGCTTGCCGCTGTTCAGGGGATGATCCTGCTGGGTGCGCTGGACCTGTCGGAAACCCGGGTGATTGCGGCGCAGGGCAGCCTCAGCGGGGCCGTGGCCGGCGGATTGATGTTCGGCTGCGGCATGATCCTGGCTCGCGGCTGCGCCTCACGGCTGCTGGTATTGGCCTCCGGCGGCAACCTGCGGGCGCTGATTACAGGGCTGGTGGTTACATTGGTGGCGCAGGCCTCCTACCGCGGTGTCCTCAGCCCCGCGCGCGAGGCTTTGGCCGGGATCTGGACAGTGCCGGGCGGAGTCGCGCGGGATCTGTCACAGCTTCTGGGTGTGCCGCTGACTGTGTCCGCAGCGGCGGCGCTGGCTGGGTTTGCCGCATCGCTATTTGCAGCGCGCCGCTGCGGGATCAACGCGGCGCAATCTATGGCGGCGGCCTGTGTGGGCATTGCCGTGGCGCTGGGCTGGGCGATGACCTATGCCATTGCCCAAGCCTCCTTCGAGGTGGTGCCCGTCTCATCAGTGACTTTCACTGGTCCGGCGACAGACACGCTGATGGCACTGGTGGGAGAGCGCAGTGTGACGCTTTCCTTTGGAATCGGCTTGGTTCCCGGTGTTGCGCTGGGCGCGGGTCTTTCCGCCTGGCTGGCGGGCGAGTGGCGGGTCGAACGTTTCGGGGCGGACACGCCGATGGAGCGCTACCTTGCCGGGGCGGTTCTGATGGGTTTCGGCGCCATGCTGGCAGGCGGCTGCGCGGTCGGGGCGGGGCTGTCCGGCGGATCGGCCCTGTCGCTGACGGCCTGGGTTGCAGTTGCGGCCATGTGGGCGGGAGCTGTGGCCACCCATCGGCTGATACCCGGCCTTAAAGAGGTTCAGCAGGGCTGAGGCGTTACTCCCATTCCATCTGTTCGAAGACCCGGCCTGCGTTTTTCACAGCGAGCTCTTCATAGGTGTCGAGATGCGCATAGGGAGTCTGGTCCACGTAATAGGCGTCCGCCAGGCCGCCGCCTGCATCGATATGGTCTCGGATCTTGCCGCGCAAAAAGACCAGATAGTCCCGCGTGTAGCGCCGCACCTGATCCATATTTGTCGGATGGCCGTGGCCAGGGATCACGTATGTGGCTCCGAGTGCCTCAAACTGATGGTCCCAGGTCTCCAGCCACTCTGCGGTTACCGTATCCTGGAAAATCGGCAGCATCCGCTCGTGAAAGGCCATGTCGCCTGCGATCACCAGGCTTTGATCGGGCAACCAGACTGAAATGTCGCCGGGACTGTGCGCCAGGCCGAGATAACGGGCTTCTATGCGGAACGCGCCCAGTTCCACAATGTACTCGTCTTCGAACACTTCGCTCGGTCCGGCCAGCGTTGTGCCTTCGGCCTTGTCGAGGTTGTAGCTGCGCATGCTCTCCAGGATCTGCGGTCCGTATTCCGCGAATTCGGCGGCAGCATCGGCATGGGCGATGATCGGCACGCCCTGTTCGGCCCAATAACTGTTGCCAAGCATGGCGTGGCCCTGGCCGTTCTCATCGAAGACCATCTTCACAGGCTGGTCGGTGACCGCTTTGATCTCCTCGTGCAGCGCCTTTGCCAGCACATATGCTGCGCCGCCGTTCACTACCACAACGCCTTCGCCGGTCACAATAAAGCTGAGGTTATTGTTGTGGCCGGTGTTTTCGTAAGTTGGAGCCGCAGTCGCTCCGATGGCGGAATAGACGCCTGGGATCACCTCGACCGGTTTTGAGTAGAGCGGGCTCT
>CAJXHQ010000123.1 GCA_913054485.1 uncultured Paracoccaceae bacterium | reverse complement strand
GCTCTTGGTGAGGATTTTCTCAAAATCCTTCTGCGCAAGACTGCATCGTTCCGCGGATTGGGCCAGTTTGGATAGGCTGGCAGCCCGGCGGGCTTTACCATTTCTTAGACGGACCTGGTGAATATGCCGGAAAGGCAGCATTTGCTTCAAATAAGGAAAGATAAAATTGCAGGAAGAGCACGCAGGCTACTCGCAACCACAAACTCTGCCGATCCAGGCGCCCGACTCCGGGCGCCCGCAGGCGGCGGAGCGGCTCGTTCAGCGCGCCAAGGCGGAACCTCTGAGCGATGGCGGCCTCACCACGGCGCAGCTTCTGTCCCGGGCGCTGAGGCTTGATCCTTGCCACCACGAGGCGCAGGTGCTGCAAGAGCGGCTGCACCAGGTCTCGGTGCCGCGCTGGCATTTCCCGATGCTGGCGGACCAGGCACGCAACCGGGCTTATGCACGGGCGATCGAGGCCAAGGTGAAACCGGGCGATGTCGTGCTGGATATCGGCTGCGGCGCGGGGCTGACTGCGATGCTGGCGGCGCGGGCCGGGGCGAAACATGTCTACACCTGCGAGCAGCAGCCGCTGATTGCCGCGGCGGCCGAGCAGGTGATCGCCGCCAACGGGCTGAGCAGCCGGATCACGGTGGTGCCGAAATGGTCGCATGACATTGTGGTGGGCGTGGATATCCCTGAGCCTGCCGATATCGTGATCTCGGAGATCGTCGACACGGTCCTGCTGGGCGAGGGGGCGATGGCAACGCTGACCCATGCGATGTCGGCGCTGGCCAAGCCCGGTGCGCAGTCTGTCCCGGAGCGGGGCGCCCTGGTTGCAGAGCTGGTCGAGAGCGATGCGCTGCTGGAACAGTGGCGGCCGCAGGAGGCGGAAGGCTTTGATCTCGGTGCGTTTCACCGCTTTGCCAATGTTGCGCAGATCACACCCAACGATCTGGCGGCCTGTAATATGCGGGCTCTGGGTCCGGCGGAGAAGCTGTTTGCCTTCGATTTCACCCGGCCGGATATTAACCCGGCGCGCGCAGACAGCGTGCTTCGCTGCTGCCAGACGGGCATGGCCCATGCGGTTCTGGTCAGTTTTACAATGGAGCTGGCACCGGGCATCCAGGTGGACAATGGCTTGGCCTCCGGCGGCCACTGGGGACGCACAGCCTTCCTGCTGGAACAGCCGCGCCCTGTTGACCCCGGAGACCGGCTGAGTGTCACCGCGCAGCACGACGCTTCGGCGCTGAGCCTGAAGATTCACGGCATGGCCGCCAGGGTTGAAGAGACGGCCCTTTGGCTGCATCCGGACCTCGCGGCAAGCCAGCCAAAAGGGGCGGCTGGCGGGTTTGGCGTTCCGGCCCATCTGCCTGGAGCGCAGGGCGGTGCTGGCGGTGATTCCCTAGGCCGCGCGGTTCACTAGGTTCTCAAAGCGAATACTAGGGGGGGGTGTTCCCTCCCTCGGAGTTCACCCATGCGCGCAGGACCGTAAACCTTGGGCGAGTTGAAAGAGCGCAACAGGCGGGCCGGTCGGGCTGGTGTCAGCCTGTTGCCTCTGCGGCCGGACCACGGCGGGGGCATGTCAGCCTTGCGGCGTGACATTTGGCCGGGCCTTGCCGCGCTGAAGGCCGAGATTGCGCTCGCGGAAAATGATCACGATGCCGGCTGCAATGACCAGGGCGGAGCCTGCCAGCATCATGGCCGTGGGGGCTTCGGAGAATATGAACCAGCCGATCAGCAGCGCATAGAGCATCGAGACATAGTCGAAGGGGGCCAGCACAGAGGCCTCGGCATATTTGTAGCCTGAGGTCAGGAAGATCTGCGCGACGCCGCCAACAAGCCCGGCGGAGATCAGGAAGGCCAGCTCGCGGCCGGTGGGCATCACCCAGCCCAGCGGAAGGGTCAGCAGCGACAGAACCGTGGCGGTCAGTGAAAAGTAGAAGACGATGGCCGAGGTCTGGTCGGTCTGCACCAGCTTGCGGATGTGAATCTGCGCCATGGCGCGGAAGGCGGCAGATCCCAGCGCCAGCATTGCCCCCATCAGGGCCGCGGTTTCGGCCGCCCCTGCACCAAAAACGGTCAGGCGCGGGGAGAGGATGACCATAACCCCGATCAGGCCGAAGCCCACCGCGGAGAGCCGGAACAGCCGGACCTGCTCGCCGAGAAAAATGGCTGCAAAAACCACGGTCAGCAGCGGCGAGGCAAAGCCGATGGCGGTCACTTCAGGGAAGGGCAGGATCATCAGCGCAGCAAAGCCCAGCATCATTGCCGTGGTGCCGATGAAGCCGCGCCAGAAATGGCCCATCGGGTTTTGCACCTTCAGCCCGGTTTTCAGATCGCCGCGCCGCCACAGCCAGATCACAATCACCGGCATGGCAAAGAAAGAGCGGAAGAACACGGCCTCCCAGGGGGGCACATGCGGGGCGGAGGCCTTGATCAGCGAGGCCATGACCGAGAACAGCGCCAGCGCGGTGACCTTGCAGAGGATGCCTTTGGTGGGATTCATCGCGCGCCTCGGTTCTTTGGGGAATGCTGAGATGCTTAACGGATTAAGCGTGAATGGCAAGGCCAGGCGCTTGATCTTCGCAGGCGCAGCAGGGATGCTGCAGCCCAGCAAAAGGAGGAGCCGGCGATGTACGGGCAGAACCATTTGATCCAACAGTTGCGGACCTCGTCTCTGGGCCGGGAGGATGCGGTTTTCGCTCAGATCCCCGGTGGCGGAACGGTCTCTTTCGGCGCGCTTTTTGCCGGGGCAGAGCGGATGGCGGCGGCGCTGGCCGCAAAAGGCGTGCAACCTGGCGACCGGGTGGCGGTGCAGGTCGCCAAGACCATTCAGGCAATCGAGCTTTACCTTGGGACGGTGATGGCTGGCGGTGTCTTCCTGCCGCTCAACACTGCTTACACCGCGCCGGAGGTGGCTTATTTCATAGGCGATGCCACACCGCGCGCTGTGGTCTGTGATCCGGCGCGGGAGGATGAGACGCGGGATATCTCCGGCGCGGCGGAGCTGCTGACGCTGGATGCGGCAGGGCAGGGCAGCCTGCGCGATCTGGCCGACGCGCAGAGTGGTTTTGAAGTGGTGGCGCGGGCAGAGGCGGATCTGGCGGCGATCCTTTATACCTCGGGCACCACGGGCCGCTCCAAGGGTGCGATGCTGAGCCATGGCAACCTGGCGTCCAACTCGCTGACCCTGCGGGACTACTGGCGGTTCACTGACGCGGATGTGCTGATCCATGCGCTGCCGATTTTCCACACCCACGGGCTGTTTGTGGCGACCAATGTGGCGCTGTTTGCAGGCGCGCAGGTGGTCTTCCTGCCGGGCTTTGACGCGGAGGCCATTCTGGACGCCATGCCGCGCGCGACCGCGCTGATGGGGGTGCCGACCTTCTATACACGCCTGTTGCAGGACACGCGGCTGGACCGGGCGCGGGCGGCGAACATGCGGCTGTTCATCTCGGGCTCGGCGCCTTTGCTGGTGGACACCCATGAGCAGTGGGAGGCGCGGACCGGGCACCGGATCCTCGAACGCTACGGGATGACTGAAACCAATATGAGCACCTCGAACCCCTACGAGGGTGAGCGCCGCGCAGGCACCGTGGGTTTCCCGCTTCCCGGTGTTGAAGCGCGGGTCATGAAGGACAGCACGGAAGTGCCCGCCGGAGAAATCGGCGTGCTGGAAGTGCGCGGGCCCAACGTGTTTCAGGGCTACTGGAAGATGCCGGAGAAAACGGCAGAGGAGCTGCGCCCGGTCGGCTGGTTCATCACCGGCGACATGGCGAAGCTGGACGGCGACGGCTATGTCACCATTGTCGGCCGGGAGAAGGATCTGGTGATCACCGGCGGTTTCAACGTCTACCCGAAAGAGGTGGAAGGCCTGATCGACGACCTGCCCGGGGTGCTGGAAAGCGCCGTAATCGGCGTGCCGCATCCAGATTTTGGCGAGGCCGTGGTGGCTGTTGTGGTCCCCGGCGCCGAAGGCACCAGTGCAGACGCCGTGGCTGGCGCGCTGTCAGGGCAATTGGCGAAGTTCAAACAGCCCAAACATGTGGTGCTGGTGGACGCCCTGCCGCGCAACACCATGGGGAAGGTGCAGAAGAAGGCCCTGCGCGAGGACTATGCCGGGATGTTCAGCGCATAGCAGGAGGGCCGCGGCCCGCGCCGCAGGCAGCACGGGCGTTGGGATCAATGCCCAGCTGCGTGTGCCTCTTCTTCGCGCCATTCCCGCACTGCCTGGCTCAGGATCTGCACGGCGGAATTCAGGAACAGCCCGGCCATGATGCCGGCCACAATCAGGTCGGGCCAGCCGGTTGCCGTGCCCCAGACGCCAAGCGCTGCGATCATCACCGCCACATTGCCGATGGCATCATTACGCGAACACAGCCAGACCGAGCGCACATTGGCGTCCCCGTCCTTGTATTTTACCAGCAACAGCACCGACGCCATGTTGGCCGCCAGCGCCAGAAAACCGATGGCCCCCATGATCTCTGCCTGCGGCACGCCGACATAGAACACCTGATAAAGGGTCGAGCCAAAGACCCAGAGTCCCATCAGCAACAGGCTTACCCCCTTGCCGAGTGCGGCCAGCGCGCGGGTGCGCAAGGATGCGCCAATCACTGCCAGCGAAATTCCGTAGGTCAAAGCGTCGCCAAGGAAATCCAGTGCGTCGGCCTTCAGGGCCTGGCTGCCGGACATCTGGCCGGCGCTCATCTCGACTCCGAACATCGCGGCGTTGATCGCAATCACCAGCCATAACCTGCGCTTGTAGTCGGCCGAAACCCCGTCAAACCGTGCTTCATGCCCGCAGCAACCTGCCATGTGTCTTGTCCTTTGTCCCGATTCGGGACCATTGTAGGGGCTCTAGTCACTAGAGGTTCAAGAGGTTTCACGATGTATTCCATCGGCGCACTGTCCAAAGCGACGGGGGTGAAGGTTCCTACCATCCGCTACTATGAGGAGGTCGGCCTATTGCCGCCTGGCGAACGCAATGCGGGCAACCAGCGGCGCTATACATCGGCGGGGATGGAGGCGCTGGGCTTCATCAAACACGCCCGCGATCTGGGCTTTGCCGTCGAGGACATCCGGGCACTGATGGATCTGAACGGCGAGCTGGGCAAAGATTGCGCTGAGGCCGACCGGATCGCGCAAGAGCAGCTATTGAATGTGCGCGACAGGATTGCCCGGCTGGAGCTGCTGGCAGCGCATCAGCCATCTCTGTGACGGCGGCAACGGCGGCACCTGCAAGGTGCTGACGGCGCTGGGCGATCACAGCCAATGCGCGCATGATCACTAGGCGTCAGAACAGCCAGAACAACAGCAGGCTGAGGGTCACGAAGGCGCCGGATGTGGCTCCCAGCATGGCAAGGCTGGCAGCGCCTTCCAACCCGTGTTTCTGGGCCAGCACCACGTAGATGCCGAACATCGGCATCGCCGCTGACAGGATCACCGCCTTCATCATGTCAGGCTCCAGCTGTACCAGCCCGGCGCCTGTCAGCGCAAAAGCGGGCAGCGCCATCAGAACGGGGTGCAGGAACAGTTTTTGCAGGGTGATCTGCACCGCCAGCCCCTTGTTGCCATGCACCGGCAGATCCACCAGAGAGCCGCCGATCACCACCAGCGACAGCGCCGAGGCCGAAGCGGCCAGCAGCCCGGCGAGGCGGCCTAGGGGGTCGGGCAGGCCGATACCGCTGACCGAGACCGCCATGCCCAGCAGCAGGCCGATGATAAAGGGGGTTTTCAGCACGTCGCCGATGATCGTCAGGATCTGGCGCAGCGGCGAGCCTTGTCCCTTGCCGGAAGCAGCCTCCATCAGGATCAGGCAGATCGGGATGGTCAGCAGGTTCTCTACCAGGAAATTCAGCGCCAGCACCACGGGTGCGAGGTCGGGCAGCGCCAGCAGCATGATCGGATAGCCAACAAAGCCGCTGTTCGGGCTGGTCGATCCCATCACCCCCAGCGCCCGGCGCAGCGGGTCAACGCCGCGCAGGGTGAGCAGAAAGTAGGATACGGCGATGGCTGCCAGCCCGCCGAGGGCAAAGACAGCCAGATAGCCGGGGACGATCACCTCGTTCAGATCGCGCGAGGCGACCGCGTTGAACAGCAGCGCGGGCAGGGCGATCTTGATCACATACTGGCCGTAGGTGCGCATGTCGTCTTTGCTGAACCAGCCATACCGGACCGTGAGGTAGCCGATGGCGATGGCGGCGTAGATCGGAAAGGTGATGGCCAGAATGTTTGTCACTGTAAGAGATCCGCCCAGTGCTGCGGCAGCTCTGTGTCCATCTCTTTGGCTAGCTGCTTGAGATAGGCGAGCATCAGCCGGGCCCGTTTGCGGGCGATCTTGCGGCCCTTGGCGGTGACCATCTCCTGCGGCAGCTGCAGCAGTTTCAGGTGCCAATGGTCTATCGACCAGTCCTGATCATCCAAGGCCCGGTTGGCGGCAAATGGATCCGCCGGGTCCAGCAGCGGCCGGCCCATGGCACCGGCCACCATGAAGGTGCGGGCAATGCCGACAGCGCCGAGCGCGTCCAGCCGGTCGGCGTCGCGCAGAATCTCGGCCTCAAAACTTTCCGGTGCGATGCCGGCGGAATAGCTGTGCGCGGCGATCACATGCTGTGCAGCCCTGATTTCGTCCGGCGTGTAGCCCAACCCTTCGAGGATCGGTTTGGCAGCATCGGCCGACAGTGTCGACCCCTCGGCCCGGTTGGGGGAGTCTTTGGGCAGGTTCACCAGATCATGCAGATAGGCGCCGGCCAGCAGCACCTTCATGTTCACGCCGCCCTCGTCCTCGCCGATGCGGCGGGCGTTGGCCCAGACCCGGTCCAGATGCGCGATGTCATGCGCCGGGTCCTGTTCCATCTCATGAGCAACGGTCTGGCGCAGCTGCGCGCGCAGGTCCTGCATCAGCCGATCTTGCCCTGATTCTCACCGATCTGACCGCGGTGCAGCAGCAGATGGTCGAGGATCACACAGGCCATCATCGCCTCGGCCACCGGCACAGCGCGGATGCCCACGCAAGGATCGTGGCGGCCCTTGGTGATCACCTCGGTCGGAGAGCCATCGATGCGGATCGACTTGCGCGGGGAGAGGATCGAAGACGTCGGTTTGACCGCAAAGCGCACCACCAGGTCCTGGCCGGTGGAGATGCCGCCCAGGATGCCGCCCGCGTGGTTCGACGAATAGACCGGCTGGCCGTCGTTGCCCATGAAGATCTCATCGGCGTTTTCGGTGCCTTTCAGGCGCGAGGCTGCCATGCCCTCGCCGATCTCCACGCCTTTGACGGCGTTGATCGACATCATCGCGGCGGCCAGATCGGTGTCCAGCTTGCCATAGACTGGTGCGCCGATGCCTGCGGGCACGCCGCGCGCAACCACCTCAACCGTGGCGCCGACGGAATTATGATCCTTACGCAGGGCTTGCAGGTAGTCTTCCCAGTCCTGCACAGCACCGGCATCGGGGATCCAGAAGTCATTGCCCTCGATCGCGTCCCAGTCGAAACGGTCGCGGTCGATTTCCATCTCGCCCATGGCCACCATGTAGCCTTTGATCTCCACATTCGGAGCCAGCAGCTTGATCGCCTCGCGCGCCAACCCACCGGCCGCAACACGGGCCGCGGTTTCACGGGCCGAGGAGCGTCCGCCGCCGCGGTAGTCGCGGTTGCCGTATTTCTGGTGGTAGGTGATGTCGGCGTGGCCGGGGCGGAAGGTCTGGGAAATCTCGCCATAATCGCGCGAGCGCTGGTCGGTGTTTTCGATCATCAGCTGCACCGGCGTGCCGGTGGTCTTGCCGTCGAACACGCCTGACAGGATCTTCACCGCATCCGGTTCATTGCGCTGGGTGGTGTTCTTGTTCTGCCCCGGGCGGCGCTTGTCGAGCCAGACTTGCAGCATCTCGGGCGTCACCGGCACGTTGGGCGGGCAGCCGTCGACGGTGGCACCGAGCGCGGGCCCATGGCTTTCGCCCCAGGTGGTGACACGGAAAAGATGGCCAAAGCTGTTCATCGACA
>CAJXHQ010000122.1 GCA_913054485.1 uncultured Paracoccaceae bacterium | reverse complement strand
ATGCATGTGAAGCTTTATGAAGACATCAGCCAGCACGGCGCAATTGCCACCTCTTATGCCTACCCGGTGAAAGTGGCGGAGCGTTACGTGATGGACCCGTCGCCGATCCCGAAGTTCGACAACCCGAAGATGGAGATGGCAGCGATCCAGCTGTTTGGTGCGGGGCGCGAGCAGCGCATCTACGCCGTGCCGCCCTACACACCCATCGTCTCGCTCGACTTCGAAGATTACCCGTTCGAGGCCACCAAGGCCGAGGCTCCTTGCGACCTCTGCGCGGCAGAGGACAGCTATCTGGACGAGGTGATCCTGGATGATGCGGGCAACCGGATGTTTGTCTGCTCGGACACCGATTACTGCCGCGCGCGGCGTGAGGCGGGCCACGTGGGCCGTCTGGGAAACAGAGGCTGCGTAATGATGCAACGCGCAAAAATTTTGGAAAATTTTTGCCAAAACTTTTCACAAAAGTTTTGGCTGGAGGGCAAGCAATGACGCCTTTGCTGCAAGTGAAAGACGTGGCCAAAATGTATGGCCGCCGCATCGGCTGTGCGGATGTCAGTTTTGATCTCTACCCCGGCGAGGTGATGGGGATCGTGGGCGAAAGCGGATCGGGGAAATCGACGCTTTTGAACTGCCTCGCCGGGCATCTGGAGCCGGACAGCGGCCAGGTGGTGTTCGACACCCGTGCGGAGGGTCCGGTGGACACTGTCACCATGTCCGAGCCCGAGCGCCGCATGCTGGGCCGAACCGACTGGGCCTTTGTGCATCAGCACGCCCGCGACGGGCTGCGCATGTCGGTCTCGGCAGGCGGTAATATCGGCGAGCGTCTGATGGCCGTGGGGGCCCGCCACTACGGCGGTATCCGCGATCAGGCGGCCGACTGGCTGGGCCGGGTGGAGATTTCGGAGGCACGGATTGACGACCGCCCGACCGCCTTCTCCGGTGGCATGCAGCAGCGCCTGCAGATTGCCCGCAACCTGGTCACCGGTCCGCGGCTGGTCTTTATGGATGAACCCACCGGGGGATTGGATGTCTCGGTCCAGGCGCGGCTTCTGGACCTGTTGCGCGGCCTCGTGCGCGAGATGGGGCTCAGTGCTATCATCGTCACCCACGATCTGGCTGTGGTGCGGCTGCTGGCGGACCGGCTGATGGTGATGAAGGACGGCCACGTGGTGGAAACCGGCCTCACCGATCAGGTGCTGGACGACCCCCAGCACGCCTATACCCAGCTGCTGGTCTCCAGCGTTCTGCAAGCGTGAGGGCAGAGAAATGATTGACCTGAACAATGTCTCCAAGACCTTCACCCTGCACAACCAGGGCAGTGCGCTGATCCCGGTGATGGAAGGCGCGACCCTGTCGGTGAAACCCGGCGAATGCGTTGGTCTCACCGGCGCGTCGGGGGCAGGCAAATCCACCCTGATGCGGTTGATCTACGGCAACTATCTGGCCGCCACCGGCTCCATCATGGTGGGCAGCACCGATGTGGCCACGGCCGAGCCGCGTGAGATCATCAGCCTGCGCCGCGACACGCTGGGCTACGTCAGCCAGTTCCTGCGGGTGGTGCCGCGGGTGCCCACGATCGACGTGGTGGCCGAGCCGCTTCTCGCCGTGGGTTCCCCGGCAGAGGCAGCACGGGACAAGGCAGCGTCGCTGCTGGCGCGGCTCAATATCCCCGACCATCTCTGGCAGCTCAGCCCGACCACCTTCTCGGGCGGTGAGCAGCAGCGCGTGAATATCGCCCGCGGCTTTGCCTATGACTATCCGGCGCTGCTGCTGGACGAACCCACGGCGAGCCTGGATGCCAAGAACCGCGCCACCGTGCTGGGGCTGATCGAAGGCGCCAAGGCGCGCGGCGCGGCGATCATCGGCATCTTCCACGACGAGGCCGCCCGCGAACAGGTCTGCGACCGTTTCATCGACGTGTCAGCCTTTGCGCCCAGGGCAGCGGCATGAGCACGGCCCCGCATAAGGGTCCGGTCATTGCCGTGGTGGGGCCTTCGGGCGTGGGAAAGGACAGCGTCATGAGCGGGCTGGCGGTCGCCAACCCCGGCCTGCGCTGCCTGCGCCGGGTGATCACCCGCGCGCCCGAGGCAGGCGGCGAGGACTACCAGGCGGTAAACGATGCGGAATTTGACGCGCTGGTCCGTGCGGATGTCTTTGTCCTTCACTGGGGTGCCCACGGGCTGCGCTATGGCATACCCCGCGACATCGAAAAACTGCGGGCAGGCGCGGAAGGCGTGCTGGTCAACCTGTCGCGCGGAGTGCTGTTGCAGGCGCAGGAGGTGTTTGACGATTTCCGGGTGATTTCGGTCACTGCGCGGCCCGAGGTGCTGGCCGGACGGCTGGCGGGCCGGGGGCGTGAAAGCGCGACGGAGGTGCAGCGCCGCCTGGCCCGCGCCGCCAAGCCGCTGCCCGCCGGGCTGCGGCAGGTCGCCACCGTGGACAACAGCGGCGATCTCTGCACCGCCGTCAGGGCGGCGCAGGACGCGCTTCAGCCGGAAAGGGCGTAGCGGTGGATCAGGTGAAACCGCCCATCCCTGTCCTCTCCCATCAGGGCGAGGTCGCGGATCTCAAACGGCGCAGGCAGCAGCGGCAGCAGCGTCTCAGCCAGGGCGGCCTCGACGGCGGGCAGTTCGGGCTTGGGCAGCTTGCCGGTCAGCGTGATGTGAAATTTGAACGCCTCCATCACATAGGGGTAACCCCAACGCGTGAGGTTCTCTTCCTGCGCGTCCGTCAGCCCGGCGGCGCGGCGGCGGGCCAGCTCGGCCTCGGGGGCAGGGGCGCGGAAGGTGTCCAACTCGCGCACGCAGGCTGCGGCGAGTGCCTTCAGCGCGGTCTCGTCTCCCGTGACGCGCAGGGCCAGGAACCGGCCCAGCCGCGCCAGCTCCAGCCCGTCCAGCACCACCGGGGCCTGCGTGGCAGCCAGGGCGGCACAGGCTTTGTCCAGCGCCTCAACTGTTGCGCCGTCGGCCAGCCGCATTGGCGGCTTCAGGGTGGCGTGCAGCCCGTATTTGCGCGGCACTTGCGTGATCGCGGCAATATCCAGCCCGGCCAGCGCCGGGTGATCGGGATGGGCGGCCCCGGTCCCTGTTTCCATGTCCCAGCCCAGCCAGCGGGCCCCGAACCGGCTCCAATCCGCCCCTGCGGGCGGCGCATAATAGATCGCGTATCGCGTGAATGTCACAATGGCCTCCTAAACGTGGCCGCCAGATAGCTCGAAAGATGTGAAAGTCAGATGACAGAAGAGTTGATCCTTGCCAATGCCACGCTTGTCCTGCCGGGCGAAACCCTCCGCGGGAGCGTGAAGATCATGAATGGTGTGATTGCCGATATGGCAGAGGGCACGTCTGTGCCTGCCGGTGCGCTGGACTGCGGCGGCGATTATATCGCGCCTGGGCTGGTCGAGCTGCATACAGATAACCTGGAGCGCCACATCCAGCCGCGTCCCAAGGTGGACTGGCCGCATGCGGCCGCCATCATCGCCCATGACGCAGAGCTGGCCTCGACGGGCATCACCACCGTGTTTGACGCGCTGCGTGTCGGCTCGATCCAAGCGGACGAAAGCGAATACAAGAAATATGCCCGCCAGCTGGCCACCGAACTCTTGGAGCTGCGGGCCGAAGATGCGCTGAAGATCAGCCACTTCCTGCACTTGAGGGCCGAGGTCTGCTCGGAAACTTTGAAGGCGGAACTGGATGAGTTCGGTGAGGCGGACCGGGTTGGCCTGGTCTCGCTGATGGATCACACGCCGGGGCAGCGCCAGTTCCGCGATATTTCCAAGCTGGAAGCCTATGTGAAGGGCAAACGCGGCATGGATGATGCCGGGTTCCAGCGTCACATCGCAAACCTGAAAAACCTGCGGGACAAATATGGCGACATGCACGAGGCTGAGGCGGTGAAAGCCGCCGCCCGCTTTGGTGCAGTGCTGGCCAGCCATGATGACACCACGGCCGGGCAGGTTGCGGTCTCGGCGGGTCACGGCATCCATCTGGCTGAATTTCCCACCACGGTGGAGGCCGCGCGGGCCTGCCATGACCACGGCATCAAGGTGATGATGGGCGCGCCCAACCTGATCCGCGGCGGCTCGCATTCGGGCAATGTGGCGGCGCAGGAGCTGGCAGAGCTGGAGCTGCTGGACATCGTGTCATCCGACTACGTGCCAGCGGCGCTGCTGCTGGCAGCGGCCAAACTGGGCGAGATCTGGGGCGATATGGCCCGCGGCATGGCCACGGTCACCAGCGCACCCGCGCAGGCGGTGGAACTGCACGACCGGGGCGAGCTGGCGGTGGGCAAACGCGCCGATGTGATCCGCTTCCGCATGCGTGCAGGCGCGCCCGCCCTGGCCGGTGTCTGGTCGCGCGGCAACCGGGTCGCCTGAGCGCCTGCCGCAGGGCAGGCAAGGCGCGTCAGGCGCGGTAGAACATATAGCGGCCCTCGGGGATGCCTTCGGGGCCGCCGATTTCCTCGATCCCAACCAGGGGCTGGCCTGACACGATCAACCCGCCGGGCACCATCAGCGCCTTGATGCCGGGGCTGAGCCGGGCGCTTTCGGCGTGGTCCTGCGCGTCCACCCCGATGCCGAAGTCATAATGCGCCAGTGCCAGCCTCACGCCCTGCGCCGCCAGCCGCGCCAGCGCCGCATCGCATTCGCCTTCCAGCAGGTCCGCTGCCGGGGGCACGCAGGAGGGGTGGCAATTCACCTTACGCTCCACCACCCATATGCGGCGCTCGGGCAGCAATTCGCGCAGGTGATCGTATGTGCGCCCGTTGCCGAGGCCCATTTCCAGCACCTCGCCTTCCAGCCCGGCGATCTGCCCGGCGACCCAGTCCAGCCCGTCGCGCTGGGCGCTGAGGCGGCGCAGCATGGAATCAAGTCGGCTCATCGCCAGTCCTTTCGTCAAAAACCCAAGCGCGGGCGGGGCCGGCCAGCAGCCGCGCGGCCAGCGCTTCGGTGAAATGCCAGATCGCCGCGTCATGCACCAGATGGTGGGTGAGGATGCCGTAGGGCTCGCCATTATCCGCGCGCCCTTCGCGCCGGTCCGCCAGCTGCCGGGCCACCTGCAGAATCAGCTCCTGCGGCGGCACCAGCGAACGGGTGGTCTTCCAGGCGATCGGATCAAGATGGGTGTTGATCTGTATAAGCCCCGGTGCGGCCCCGGCGGCCTCGCGCGGCTTGAAGGTGGAGAGGGCGGAATAGCCCAGCCCGGCCAGCCCCTGCACGGTGTCCTGCCCGATGCGGTTCCAGGGCGGCACAAACATCGGCCGCAGGGCATTGCCGAAAAGCGCTTGCAGGGTTTCCAGCCCCTGCCGGGCATCCGCAAGCGTGGTTTGCGCAGGCCGGGGGGCACCAAACTCGGCCTTTTTCTCTCCGGCGGGGGCGTTGTTCTGATGCGCCCAGCCGTGCACCACCGGGACCAGCTGCGGATTGGCAGCGCAATAGGCCGCCAGCTCTGGCGTGGCTTGTGCCGGGATCACGGCCAGATGCACAGGCAGGCCCAGCTTCGCCGACAGCGCGGCCAGCCGGTCCAGCGCTGCCGTGGGGCGCACCGCGTCGTCGTCACGCCACCAAAGCGGCAGGGTCAGGCCCGCCTCTGCCCAGCGGGCCAGCTCGGTGTCCAGGCTGGTCCAATTCGCAGTCACGGGCGCGCCTCCGCCAGTTCGCAGGCGATCCGCACGGTTTCCGCAGCACCGCCGAAGCGGAACCCACCGGGCTGGCGGCGCGGGGCTGTGAGGGCCGCGCGCACGGCCGCACAGAGGCTTTCGGGTGTCATATCGGCGCTGCGCAGCACCTCCATGCCGTCAAGCGGCGCGAGGGCATCAGCGCGCAGCCCCTGTTCCACCTCCTTGCCGGCATCAAAGGGCACCAGCACGGCGGGGGTGCCCGCCTGCAGAAGGTCCAGCGCGGTGTTATAGCCGCACATGCTGACCGAGGCTGCGGCATGGGACAGCATCTGGCGGAAGTCCGGCCGGGCCGGTTCCAGCAGGGCCGGGGAGCCGCCTGTGGCAAACTCAGCAATCCGCGCCTTGGCGTCAGTGCCGCCGACCAGCAGCCGCCATGGTGTCTCCGGCATCAGCCTGGCGGCCTCCAGCGCGGCCTCATAGAGCGGCGTGCCGACAGAGCCGCCGCCGGCACTGACCAGCACCTCACCGCGGCCTGCCTGATCCGGGTGCACCCCTGCGGCGGGCGGCGCAACATAGCCGGTGTAGCGCAGTTTTCCGGTCAGCCTCTCAGTGACCGGCCAGCTGGCGTCCAATGTGGTGGCGGCAGGATCGGAGTGGACCAGAACAGCGTCATAAAACTCTGCAACCACCGCTTCCGTCTCATCCGCGCGTTTCGGCTTGGAGGGCGGCGCGAGGATGTCGCGGATCGAGGAGAGCACGACCGGGCGGCGCGGCAGGGCGTGTGCGGCGTCCAGCAGAGCGAGGAACTCTGCCTTCAGCTTGCGCCGCCCGAAGGGGTAGAGCTCGGTGATCAGGATGTCGGGCTGCAATTCTGCCAGCGCTGTGCAGAAAGCGTCCTTCCGCGCAGTAAGATAAGCCTCGTCTGCGGGGGTGCTATCGGCGGTCAGCAGGCGGGCGAAATCCACCCCGTCCGAGCGCAGCGGCGGGATCTGCAGCAGGTCGATGCCATCCGTCTTCAGCTGCGGTGCGGGAAAGCCGCCCGAGGCAACGCGGACCCGGTGGCCGGCCGCGGCAAAGGCGCGGGCCAGGGTCAGAGCGCGCGACAGGTGGCCGGTGCCCAGCAGATGGGTGACGGCGATCAGAACCTTCACCGTGCAGCATCCCGTTTCAACAGGCGTACAGGGTCCGGCAATGGCGTCATGCGGGTACCGCTGATTTCGACGATGAACATCCGGTTGCGTTTGATCCGGAACGGGGCGGGGCCGTCGAAGTCCCAGCCATAGGCCTTGGCGAGGATCATCCGCATGATGCCGATATGGCAGACCGCAACCGTGTCGCGGCTGAGACCGTTCAGCCAGGGCTCTATCCGTGCCCAGACCTCGGCCGGGCTCTCTCCGCCGGGCGGGCGGTAGTCCCAGCCCCAATGCTCGATATCGCGGAAGCCGCTGTCCGGGTCGGCCCGCAGGTCGAGCCCGCGCTTGCCTTCCCAGTCTCCCCAGAACATCTCGGTGAGCTCTGGCGCGGTCTGCGGTGCGCGGCCGCTCACCAGACGGGCGGTTTCGGCGGCGCGCTCCAGCGGGCTGGACCACAGGTCGGCCGCATCCCAGGGCGCAGGCAGGCATTGCGCCGCCAGTTCCGCTCGTGCCGCAGTGTCCAGCGGAATATCACTGCGGCCCTGGATCTGTCCGGCGCGGTTCCAGGCGGTGTGCCCATGGCGCAGAAGGGCGAGCCGGATCATGGCGCGGCCTCCAGCAGGGGCCGCACCGCTTCCCAGAACCGGGCCGAGGCCGCGGGGGCCAAGTGATTGCGGGCAATCAGCTTCATGCCGTCGCCGCCAAACCTGGCGCGCAAAACGGGGTCTGCCAGAAGCCGGTCGATTTCAGCGGCCAGCGCAGCAGCGCCGGATTCGGGCGGCGGATAACTGCCCGGGACCAGGATATCGCGCACCCCGGGCCGGTCCTGTGCGGCAATGGGCAGCCCATGGGCCTGGGCCTCCAGGTAGACCATGCCGAAGGCCTCGTTCACGCCCGGCCAAAGGAAGAGAGACGCCCGCTGATAGGCTTCAGAGAGCGCGCTGCGGTCCAGCTGACCCAGAAATTGGACCCGTTCCGAATAGGGGGCCATCAGCGCCTCAACGCTGGCGCGGGCAGGACCGTCGCCGGCGATTTCCAGCCGCCAGTCGCCGGTCAGGTGCTGCAGGCTCTGCGCAATGATCCGGTAGGACGCAAGCTTGTCCCCTTCACGCATCATCCCCGCGGTCAGGATCGGACCGTCCAGAGCCGAGGGCTGCGGCAGGGTCCGGGACGGCAGGAAAGGCGGAAGATGCACCAGTGACTGTTGTCCGCAGCGGTCGCGGTCCAGCGTTTCACGGTCATATTCGGTGAG
>CAJXHQ010000121.1 GCA_913054485.1 uncultured Paracoccaceae bacterium | reverse complement strand
CTAGAGGTTTGAATGAGCTACGATCTTTCCGGAAAGCGCATCTGGGTTGCCGGCCATCGCGGCATGGTCGGCGGCGCGGTGGTGCGGCGCCTTGACGGCGAAGACTGCGAGGTCATCACCGCCGGGCGCGATGTCGTGGATCTCACGCAGCAGGCCCAGGTCCGCGACTGGATGGCCGAAACCCGGCCGGACGCAATCATCATGGCCGCAGCGAAGGTGGGCGGCATTCTTGCCAATGACACCCGCCCGGTGGATTTCCTGATCCAGAACATGCAGATCGAAACCAATATCTTTGAAGCAGCCCACGCAAATGATGTGGAGCGCTTCCTTTTCCTGGGTTCGTCCTGCATCTACCCAAAGCTGGCACCGCAGCCGATCCCCGAAGACAGCCTGCTGACCGGCCCGCTGGAGCCGACCAACGAATGGTATGCGATCGCGAAGATCGCTGGGATCAAGATGGCGCAGGCCTATCGCAAGCAGTATGGCCGGGACTGGATTTCTGCCATGCCGACCAACTTGTACGGGCCCGGCGACAATTATGACCTGGCGTCGAGCCACGTGCTGCCTGCCCTGCTGCGGAAGTTCCATGAAGCCAAGGCCGCAGGAACCCCCTCGGTCACCCTGTGGGGAACAGGCACGCCGCTGCGCGAATTTCTCCATGCCGATGATCTCGCGGACGCGCTTGTCTTCCTGCTGAAGAATTACTCCGGCTACGACCACGTCAATGTTGGCTCCGGCACCGAAGTCACGATCCGCGAGCTGGCCGAGACCATCGCACAGGTCGTCGGCTATGAGGCCGAGCTGGTGTTTGACAGCACCAGGCCCGACGGCACCCCGCGCAAGCTCATGGACAGTTCCACGCTGCACAAGCTCGGATGGAACAGTGCCCGCAGCCTTAAAGACGGTCTGACGCATACATATGCGGACTGGATTGCGAAGAATGCCTGAGGCAGTAGCAGAGCACGGTCAGACATATGATGTGTTGGGTGTGCCGATTTCAGCCGTCAGCCTGGAGACCGCGGCGCAACGGATTGCGCTTTGGAAGGGCGATCGTGTCGGCCGCTCAGTCGGGGTGCGAGATGTCGCCAGCCTGATGGCCATTCGCTCTGACACGGACAAGCTTGAAACCTCGAAACGGACTTCCATGAATATACCGGACGGCATGCCGCTGGTTTGGATCGGCAAACTGAAAGGGTACAATGTCCAGCGCACCTGCGGCCCTGATCTGATGGAGAAAATGCTGCTTGAAAGCGGCCGCACGGGTTTGAAACACTTCTTCTATGGCGGCAAAGAAGGCGTGGCGGACACGCTAGCAGAGAAGTATCGTGAGAAAGTGTCGGAGATCCAGATCGTAGGCACCTGCTGCCCCCCCTTCCGGGAACTCACCCCGGAAGAAAACGAGGCAGTTGTGGAGCAGATCAGGCAAAGCGGAGCGGATATTGTATGGGTCGGTATGAGCTCGCCGAAGCAGGATATCTGGATGGATGAGCATCTAGACAGCATTCCGGCGACAATGATCGGTGTAGGTGCGGCCTTCGATTTCCATTCCGGAGCCGTGCGCCGCGCGCCCAAGGTTATGCAGCGTCTTGGATTCGAATTCGCATTCCGGCTGGCGAGTGAACCAAAGAGGCTTTGGCGTCGTTATCTTGTCGTTGCTCCGGTTTTTGTAGGGCTCGTACTCTGGCAGCTGCTGTCGCACACAGCGAAGAAGATTTTCAACCTGCAGTCATTCAGCAAGTCGTGAACCAGTGGTGGAACATGCGCTTGTATTTCAATTGCCAGCACTCTCGGGAACGGAAATCAACGAGTGTATCAGCCGCATTGGGAGAACTTCTTCCGTCGGAGGACCGGGGATGCGGGGCTTAAAGATGAAGCTCGAAATCATTCAGCGTCGGCCTCCTGGTCGCAGCCCGGACCGCCCGGGCCGGACCGCGTTCTGTTCATGTGAGGGTAATCCCGGTCACCCTCCTGTGCGCGAGCGGTGTCAGAACGAAACCCGGCGTGATGGGCTGCACCGGCCGCGTTTCTGCCGCGCCGTCGGAATAGGAAATGGCAACGTCATAGATGCCGGTCCAGTGGTGGAGCGAAAGCACGTCCGCCGCACGGTCGGCCGTGCTTCCTGCCGATTCGATGAAACTGGTGCCTTTGCTTCCGACCTCCAGCTGGACGCCGAGGACAACAACGGTTTCCCCGGCAACCACAGAGAAGGGCCCGACCCCGATCTGGGAGACCGCCGCATCCGCATTCGGGGTGAAGGTTGCCTCGACCGCAAAAATACCGCCGCCGAAATCCGTGTTGACCGTGCCAGTGAAACTGCCCGCGACGTTTCCGGATTCACTCAGGGCGCCAACCGGTCCGGCAAGGGCGCTTTCAGTCCCAGCGGTCTGATTGCGCAATCCGGCTCGGACTCTTCCGGACGTTCCCGCCTGGTACCAGAGTTTCAGGCGGAGCGGGACGGACTGTGCCCAGCCGCCGCCGACCGTGGTCGCCCGATGCCAGACCGCCCCACCGCCCGCCACCTCAAGGCCAGGGAAGATGCCGAAAGCATCAAGCGACAACAGCGTATTGGCCGTGAACAGTGCCGACCAGCCGACGTCCGACGCGACCGCATAATGCGCGATATTGCTTGCCGCAGGCTCAACAGACAAGCCCAGCGGGGCTTGGGTGACGGGTTGGTGCTCGAAGCGGGGCACATCCGGACCGAAACTGGTGATTTCACCGCCTGCACTATACGCTGTGCCGGCCGAGGCGCGGGACAGGATGACCCCAGGCGGCAGCGATGGCCCCGTAAAGTCGAGCGGAACCGGGCCGGCAGAAGCGGGACGCCCCATGCGGCTCCGCAGTCCCTGGTGCTGAAAAGAATACCCCAGCATCTGTCAGACCTTGAACGCGTGGATGCCACTGGCCGTAGTGCCGGACGCATACACCTGCCGGACGCCCACCGGAACAATTGCGAAGTCGCCGACAGAGAAGCTGCGCATCTCTTCCGAAACGGTTTCTACCGTCAATGTGCCGGCCGTCTCGACATAGAGTGCCGTGGCGATGAAGCCGAGGGGCGTCGCATCATCGGGTGCAACCGGGACGATGTCGCGGGCGGGGCCGCTCAAAGGGACGATGCGGTTTTCAAACGGGTTCGACATTGGTGGCTCCTGTGTGGGATCTGCTCACCGGAAAATGCTGGAAACAAGCTGCCAAAAGATATCACCTGCGCGCGCTTGCCTGCCTGGGCGTGCAACACTTCGCCGCGGCGGTGCCGGGAACGCGCCCGGAGCAGAAACCGCAGAAAGACATGAGGAAAAGCTGTGCAGCATACAGATAACAAAAACGACCTTTCTATCTCTGTCGTCACGGCTGCCTGGAACATGGAAGACCTTGTCGGCGAGACAATTAGGTCCGTTCTGGATCAGAAGGCACCCGGTGATCAGTATGTTTTCATCGACGGCGCTTCAACGGATCGCACTGCAGAGATCGCGCGGAGCTTCGGCGACAGGATCGACGTAATGATATCCGAGCCGGATGACGGCCAGTATCATGCGATCCAGAAGGGGTTTGAGCATGCCACGGGCGATATCCTGGCGTGGATCAATGCGGATGACATCCTGATGCCCTGGACGTTTAAGGTGGTGCGCGAGGTTTTTTCGCGCTTTCCGCAAGTCGATTGGATCACCGGCAGCCCCGGTTTCCTGTCTGACAGCGGCCAGCTGACCCGGGTGCATACCAAACTGCCCGCCTACCCGCGCCGGTTCATCGCCAACGGCTGGTTCCAGAAGGAACACGGCGCCTACCTGCAGCAGGAAAGCATGTTCTGGCGGCGCAGCCTTTGGGAGAAAACCGGAGGTCTGGACATATCCTATTCCCTGGCTGCCGATTTCGATCTGTGGACCCGGTTTGCCCAGCACGCCGACCTGGTGCCTGTGGACGTGCCGCTTGCCGCCTTCCGTGAACGGCCCGGGCTGCAGCGCTCCTCCTCGGCCGAGGACCGCTATCAGGCTGAGGTCGAGGCCATCTGCAAGGACAAGCCGGCTCCCTCCGCGATCTGGACCTGGGTGGCAGGCAAGGGCCTCGCCGCGCGCAGCGCCACACGCCTGGTGATCTCTGCCAAGGCACCTGCCATCGCCTATGACCGGCGGGACCGCGTCTGGAAGATGACCACCCGCCGGCGGTCTTTATCGCGGGTTTCCTTTGGATCGATGCTGGACGAGTATCAAATGCTGCGTTCGGGCTAAGACAAAAAGAGAGGCATCTTATTGTGTTTACAATCAGCCCCAAGCTCGTCTTGAATCGCCTGCTGTATCGGTTTGCCAAGCCAGGTTCCAAAGCCGATCCGATCTACGTATTCCATCATGTCCCTAAGTGCGGCGGCACGAGCATGGTAAAGGCACTTTCGACCTGGTTTCATCCGGTGTTCGATTACCGTCACGGATGGAACACAACTACGGCTAAACCCATCCCGCTGGAGCATCTGCACTCCATCACATTCTGTGCGGTCACTTCGATCACGATCCGATCTTTTTGGATCAGAGATATCCAACCATCTTCACCGATCCAAGATTTCGGGTTTTTACGTTTGTTCGAGATCCTCTGCATACAAAAATTTCGCTTTATCAGTATGAGAAAAAGCACCATCGGACATCAAAACCCCTGTCAGAGTTCGTTTTTGAACGCCCCAATTATCTCTCGGAAAGGTTTCCAGTCCGCGCCGAGACGTTAGCTGCCGTCGTAGATCGTTACTACTATACAGGGACTCTTGAGAACCTGCAGCAAGGCCTGGATTGGATTGCAAAGGATGCTGGCAAGCCGCGTCTCGATATTCCTGTAAGCAACCGGTCTAACAAGCCTTCGGAGCAACTTTTGGATGAGGGGCTATTGGCCGAATTTCGCAGTGAAAACACCACTGACTATCTGCTGTATGAGTATATCAAGGAGAGAGAAGCCAAATCGCTGGACCGTCAAGGCAGGGCGAAGTGATGTTAAGGCTTTCGAATTTGGTGAAAGCTGGCTCACGAGCTGGTGGCCTCGTTATTTTGCGTGCCAGCCAAGCCGTTTTCGGTATTCTCATCGTAGTACTGATGAGCCGCGGCATGGCCGAAGAGGCTTTGTCTTCTGCATTGCTCCTGACCTCGATCACGCTCAACTCCGGACGGGTCGGCGTGCTGGGCTTTGACGTGCCCCTGGTCAAGCTGCTGGGGCGGGAAGCCGCAGGAAGCAAAAACACGCGCCGGGACTACGCCGATCTTTCCGGACGATTCCTGACCGCCTGGCTGGGACTTCTGGCCTGCAGCGCAATTGCCGCCTACTTGGTCCCGCAGCAGGCCATCGAAGCCAGTCTCGGCATCCCTGTTCTATGGGAGACGGCCTGGATTTTCATGGCCTCTCTGCAGGTGTTCCAGTCGTCGGTTCTGCTTGGACTCAACCGCAAGTCCAGTTCGATCCTGTCTCTTGGAGCGGCTTCAAATGCAGTTACGCTGGTCCATGTTTTCTTTCAGGTGGCCGGAACCGGAACAATCAGCACCGGAGGGCTGGCAAAGGCCTATTTTTGCGGTCTGGCCGTATCGATCATCCTGTCGCAAGTCCAGATTCACCGCACGATGGGCTGGGCAGCGCCGCGGTTTGGGTCCCGCCGCGGGCAAGAGATCAGCTTTGCGGATCTTGCGGCCTCGTCTGCAATGAACGCCATTGCCATGGTCAGCACACAGTTTCCCTTCTGGGTCATCGCCTTTCTGGGGACCGACGCCCAGACCGTTGCTTTCGGGCTTTCCTTCCGTCTGATCATGCCGCTAGTCGTTGTGCTATTGGCGGCGAGAACCCTTGTCTCCCCGATCGTTTCGAAGGCCTGGCACGAGAGAAGTCTGGAAGAGACAGAAGTCAGGCTGCGCAATATCGCAACCATGAGCTTTGGCACGATCCTGACCATCAGCTTCGTGCTGATCCTTCTGCGCGACTGGATTTTCACCGGTGTGTTCGACCAAAGCAGCGCCGGCACATTCTGGCCTGTCGCGCTGCTGCTGGCAGGGCAGGCCTGTCTGGCATTTTTTGGCCAGGGAATGCTGATTCTGCGCCTTACCGATCAAGCCAATATAGCCTTGCGGGTAACTATTGCCGCGGCTCTGTTTCAGATCATCCTGGCGCCGGCTCTGTTCTGGTGGTTCGGTGTGGCAGGGGCTGCCGCCGCCGTTGCACTTTTTGGTCTTGCTGCAGCTTTGGCTCCCAACCTGCTGGTCCGCAGGCACCATGGCATCCGCATCCAGGCAAGAATTCCGTCGCCTGCGCCTCTAGGTTAAGTTTCTCTATGACCCCTATTTTTCTTCTGTCCCTTCCCCGATCCGGATCCACGCTCCTGCAGCGCAAACTCATGGGGCACCGCGAAATCGCTTCCACCGACGAGCCGTGGATATTGCTGCCGCTACTGCTGGCCTCCCAGCCTGGGATGATTGCCGGGGTTCATGACCAAACAGTTCTGTCCCGTGCCCTGGAAGATTTTTGCGGCGGGTTGCCCGGCCAGCAAGGGGACTGGGACGCGGCGGTTCGGGATTTTGCGACCGGGCTGTACTCCCGTGCAACGGGTCCCGAAAAAACCTATTTTCTGGATAAAACCCCCCGGTACGCCTTGGTTGCGGAGGACCTGATACGCTGTTTCCCAGATGCCCGGTTCATCATCCTATGGCGCGACCCGCTTTCCGTTGTTCGGTCCATGAACGACACCTGGGGCGGCGGCAGGTGGGCAGCCCATCGGCAGGAGGTTGATCTCTACGCAGGAGTTGACGGTCTTCTGAGAGCTTCGGACCTGCTTGGCGACCGGTGTTTCCGTTTAAAGTATGAAGACCTGGTGGAGTATCCCGACACGCTGCTGGACAGTTTGTTCGCGTGGCTGGGACTGGAACCTGGCCCGCTCGCAGCCCAAGAGAACTCACCTGAGCTTTCAGGACGCATGGGTGACCCGAAACGGTTCGGAGACCATGGCAAGGTGCGCCGCCGCAGCCCGCATTGGCGCGACACAGCACTCAACCCCGCGCGCCGGAGATGGATGCGCAAGTATCTCAACTGGCTCGGCCCCTGCAGGCTGGAGCCGATGGGTTACAGCCACGCGGAGATGCTTCAGGGGCTTTCGCAAGCGCCGCTGACCTTGCGGGGATTGCCGCAGGACTTCCTATCCATTCTGTTCGCTCCGCTATATGCATTCTTTGACTACCCAATTCGGAAAGAAAAGCTGAGGAAAGCCCTGCGTGGAGAGAAGATCTTTGTCCTCAAGTAGTGAAAAACGCCCCTTCTTGGACCTCGACGACATGTTGATCCTGCTCACCCTTTTCGTTTCGAGCAGGGCTGCTTTGGTGAATTTTTCCGAAGTCTTTCTGCTTGCATCCACTGCATTTGCGCTGGCTGTCTGGATAGTGCGCGGCGGCCGGATCATCAAGGCGGCGATGGCCTACATTCTGGTCACTCTGCTTTGGCTCTCCTATCTCGCGGCGGCCGGGCACCAAGTCAGCTATATGACCTGGGCAGGCCATTTCATCCGTATCATGCTAGCCATTTTTGTACTGATGACAGTGCGCGAGCCCCTCGAGCGCATGGTCAGGTGGATCACCCGCCTGTCACTTTGCGCGGTCGTCCTGTATGCTGCCGGGCTGCTTGCCCCGCCACTGTTCAGATTTGCCTTTGAAGCCACCCCCGCCGTCTTCCGGTTTTTTGGCGGCACCGTGGTGGATGGGGTTCTGACCAGCGGCTGGCCGCGTGCCAATTGGTTCTTCTATACGTTCTCGCCCGAGCGCTTGAACCAGAACCACGGCTTCATGTGGGAGCCTGCGGCCTTTGCGATGATGGCGGCAATAGCCCTTTGGGTGAGAATCTCCTCGGGGTATTTCCGTTTTGACAGGAACAACCTCATCCTGATGGCTGCCATCGCGTCAACGGTGTCGACTACCGGCATGATCGCGCTCATCTTTTCCCTGGGCTGGATATTACTAAAACGCCAGGGGATCGGACTACTTCTGATGCTGTATCTGGCTCCGGTTATGGCGCTGATGTT
>CAJXHQ010000120.1 GCA_913054485.1 uncultured Paracoccaceae bacterium | reverse complement strand
CTATCATGCTGGATTCACGTAGTGAATCCCATCAACAGGTTTGTGCAACAAAGCCCAGGCCGCCACAAGATGATCTGGTATCCGGCGGGCAACCGGTTCCAGCTGTTCGATCTGGAGGCCGATCCGCAGGAGATGACCGATCTGGGGCAGGACCCCGAACAGGCGGACGTGCTGGACGGGCTGAAAGAGCTGCTGCGCAGCGAGATGTATGGCAGTGATGAGAAATGGCTGGACGGCGGTCGCATCTGCGGTGAGCCGGGCAAGACCTTCCATCCCGGCCCAAATCGCGAACTGTCACTGACCCGGGGGCATCAATGGCCGGTGCCGCCGGTGAATCCGAAGGGCGGTATGAATTTCTTCCCTGAAGCTCCCGACGACTGGGACGGTTCCGTCTGAACGGACTTGGATTGGCGGCGGCTGTTCCGGCCGCCGCTTCTTCTCGGAATCTTCATTCCCGCAGTTTTGGTAAAACGCTTTACCATGCGCGATCACACCGCTAGATTGCGGCGGAAGAACAGAAAGGGCTACGGCATGATTCACCTAAAAGGGATGACCTGGGACCATCCTCGCGGCTACCGGTGTCTGGAAGCGGCGTCCGAGCATTACGCCGCTCAGCACGGGGTCAGCATCAGCTGGGACCGGCGCAGCCTTCAGGCGTTTGCGGATGCCCCGATCGACGATATCGCAGAAACTTATGATTTCATCATTCTGGACCACCCGCATGTCGGGCTGATCGCTGACAGCGCCTGTCTGCTGCCGCTTGAGATGCCGGCGGATGCGGCGGAGGCCTCTCTGGGCGGCAGTCTGGAAAGCTATGTCTGGAACGGATCGCTGTGGGCTTACCCTGTGGATGCCGCCTGTCAGGTGGCCGTCAAACGCCCGGATCTGTGCAAAGGGGAACTGCCCGACTGGGACAGCATCCTAAGCGGCAGTTTCAGCGGCGCTATGGTCACCCCGCTGCTGCCGGTGGATGCCTTTGACCTGATGATGACACTGGTGGCCGGGCGCGGCGAAGAAGACCTGCCAGCGGCGCCGGACAGGTTCTGTTCCTCCCAGAACGGCCTGCTGGCGCTGCGGGTCCTCAAGGCCCTGTTCAAGGCCGGCCCGGCCGAAGCGGCGCAGTGGAACCCGATCAAGGTTCTGGAAGCAATGTCTGAAACGGATGATTTTGCCTACAGCCCGGCCCTGTTCGGCTATGTGAACTATGCCCGGCCCGGGTTCCGCGGCAATGCTTTGGAATATTGCGACCTGCCCAGCTTCCGCGGTTCCGCTTTGAAGCGCGGCATTCTGGGCGGCACCGGGCTTGGGGTGTCTTCCAAAACCGCCCATCCCGAAGCGGCCAGGGATTTTGCGGCATGGGTATCCTCTGAGCCGGTTCAATCCGGGATCTACCTGGAAAATGAAGGCCAGCCCGGCAACCGGCTGACCTGGCTGAAACACGGCGACGATCCGCGCTACCGGGGGTTCTTCACCGGCGCTTTGGACACAATGGAAAACGCCTGGACCCGGCCGCGCGATATCTGGTTCCTCGGCTTTGTGGATGAGGTCTGCGAGATTTTCCCTGACTTCTTCCTGAAGGACCGGGACGAGGCATGGTTCCTGTCCAGAATAAACGCACTTTACCGCAAACACCTGGAGGCAAACGCATGAAAACCGCAGTGATCACAGGCGGCAACAAAGGGCTTGGCCTGGCCAAGACCCGCAGGTTTCTTGCTGCAGGCTACAGGGTCTATGCGGTCGCCCGTTCCGAAGGGGAACTGGCCGGCCTGGAAGGCGATGTGCATTTTGCCGAAGCGGATCTGTCGGGTGACGGCACGGCCGGTTACCTGGACCGGATCCACGCCGAAGCCGGGACTATCGACGTGCTGGTCAACAATGCCGGGATGCATCTGAAGAAACCGATGTGGGAGGTCGCACCGGACGAGTTTGATCAAGTCATCGGGCTCAACGTAAAAGCAATGTTTGCCGCCTGCGGCTGCTATGCGGCACTGCAGGGAAGTGCAGGCGGGGCCGTGGTCAATATCTCTTCCATGGGCGGGCTGCTGGCGCTGCCCTCGGCGGCGGCCTACGTCACGGCAAAAACTGCCGTGATCGGTCTCACCCGCTCCTTTGCGGTGGACGCTGCAGAGCAGGGCATCCGCTGCAATGCGGTCGCGCCCGGCTTCATCGACACTGACATGACCCGCGCTATTCTGGCCAAAGATCCGGCCCGGCGTGCCAAGATCGAAGGCCGCATTCCCGGCGGAAAATTCGGCCTGCCCGAAGATATCGCCAATGCGGTCCATTTCCTCGCCTCGGATCAGGCGGCGCATATCAACGGTGTTGTCCTGCCGGTCGACGGCGGCTTTTCGGTGGGGTTCTGACCATGGGCTACACCCGTTCCATCCTGCGTGCCGCGCGCAAGGTCGCCGTTGAGCAGTCGGACATGCCCGCCGAGATCGCGCCGGATCATATCCGCCTGCGTCTTGCCACAGCCAGCATCTGCGGCACTGACATGCATTACTTCCGGCATTTCGCAAATGCCGGTTTCTTTCTGCACTACCCGGTAACGCTCGGCCACGAGGCCAGCGCCTTTGTCGAAGATGCCAACGGCCACGGGTTCACACCGGGCCAGCTGGTGGCGATCAATCCGGTTATCGAATGCGGCACATGCCCGGCCTGCGCGCGGGGTGACATCAACATGTGCCCGGACAAACGCTTTCCAGGATCCGCCACAACCAAGCCGCATCTCGACGGGTTCTTCCGCGAGTATTTCGATTTTCCGGCGCGCTGCTGCCATCCGGTCGCCGAGGGTGTCGACCCGGATCACCTGACCTTCGCTGAACCGCTGGCCTGCGCCATGCACGCGGTCAACCAGGGCGGCGTCACCGCGCAGGACAAGGTTCTGGTCACCGGCTGCGGCCCCATGGGCCTGCTGGCAACCGTGGCAGCCAGTGCCAAGGGCGCGGAGGTCCATGTTACGGACCTGAAACCTGCCGCTATTGACGCTGCCAAGGCCGTCGGGGCGGCTGGTGGACATGTCATCGGCCAGGATGACATGTCCGGGCTGTCGGGGAAATATGATGTGGTGATCGAGGCAAGCGGCTCCCCCCATGCCTACAATCAGGCGCTGGATGCGGTGCGCAAACAGGGCGTTATCTCTGTTCTGTCTCTGATCCAGCCCACCGAGGTTGCAATCAATCTGCACCTCAATGCCTTGAAGGAAGTAACCTCTGTCGGCTCCATCCTGTTCACCGATGAGTTCGCGGATGCCGTCCGGCTGATCGAAAGCGGTTCGGTCGACTTCGAAGCCATCACCGCCGCGCGTTTCCCGGTCTCGCAGACGCAAGAAGCTTGCGAAATGATGGCCGGCGGGCACGCGGTGGGCAAAGTGCTGATCAAGCCGGACCATGACTGACATGCAGGCGCCGGACATTCTCGCCCTTGGGGAGGCGATGGTCGAGTTTATGGAGATCCCCGAGGGCGCACCGCGCCGTCTCTATCAGCAGGGGTTCGGCGGGGACACGTCCAACACGATCATTGCCGCCGCCCGGCAGGGTGCGCGGACGGGATATATCACAGCGGTTGGCGGGGATGCTTTCGGGCAGGATCTGACCGCGCTCTGGCAGGCGGAAGGCGTCGCGACCAGCGCGGTCAAAGTATCGCCGCGCGATCCAACCGGGGTCTATTTCGTCAAACCGCATGCCTCGGGGCGCAGCTTCAGCTACGCGCGGCGCGGCAGCGCAGCCAGCCTATATAGGCCCGAAGACCTGCCCGAAGACCTGATCGGGCGGGCGAAGGTTCTGCACAGTTCTGCCCTCAGCCAGGCGATCAGCCCCACAATGCGGGCCGCAGTGCGGCGCGCGGCAGAGCTGGCCAAATCCTCTGGCACGCTGTTTTCCTATGACACCAATCTTCGGTTGAACCTCTGGTCCCTCGAGGAGGCCAAGACTGCCATCGAAGACATCCTGCCGCTGGCGGACATCATCTTTCCCAGCGATGACGAGGCTGAACTTCTCACCGGCCTCTCGCACCCGGATGCGCTGCTGGATCACTACCTCGGCTACGGGGCCCGTGTGGTGGCGCTGAAACGCGGTGCCGAGGGTGTCATAGTGGCCACCCCGGACGCACGGTTTGCTGTTCCCGCAGCGCCGTCCGCTCCGGTGGATTCAACCGGGGCCGGCGACAGTTTTGCCGGTGCCTTCCTCGCCTATTATGTGGAGACCGGGGATGCAGCTCTTGCCGGTCAGCGGGCGGCTAGGGTTGCCGCCGGCACCGTCAGCGGGTTCGGAGCCGTTGACCCCATCCCCCGCCGGGATCAGATCCTGGCCTAAGGGGGCCAGAAGACAAACAGGGAAGGGTTGCCTCCATGAGGCAGCCCGTTTTTTGCGGCTCGCAGCGTCAAATCCGCCTCCTGAACACACCAGCGCCCTATCGGGCGCTGGCTTTATTTGCTGGGGTCAGCCCTTCACCGCACCAGCGGTCATGCCGGCAATGATCTGGCGTGCGGCAAAAAAGGTGAACAGCAGCGGAGGGATCACAATGAGCGTGCCCATCGCCATGATCCGCCCCCATTCCACCCCGGTGTCAGTGATGAAGCCCGCCGCCCCCACCGGCAGGGTCCGCGAGGTGCGCCCGGTCAGCAGCAGCGCCAGGATGAATTCATTCCAGGCAATGCGGAAAGTAAAGATGCCCGCCACCGCATAGCCGGATTTCATCAGCGGCAGCAGCACCCGGAAGAACACCTGCAGCGCGGTGGCCCCGTCCACGATCGCTGCCTCTTCCAGCTCCACGGGGATCTGCTTGTAAAAGCCGAACAGCAGCCAGATCGCAAAGGGTAGATTGAGGGCGGTGTAGAAGAAGATCAGCACCGCCAGATCCGCATCCAGGCTGAAGTTGATCACCATGGCAAAGGCCGGCACCGCCAGAACCGCAGGCGGTACCATGCGGACCAGAAGGGTGGAGTTGGCCACGAACACCCGGCCCTTGAATTCAGTCCGCGCAAGCGCATAGGCGCAGAGCCCGCCGAACAGCAGCGTCAGGAAGGTGGCCGACACGCCGACAATGACCGAGTTCCAAAGGTAGCGGTCGAACTTGCCGCGGGTCATGATGTATTCGTAGTTTTCTACCGTCGGCACGAAGAAGAACCAGACCGGCTCCTTCTGCTGCACCAGCACATCGTCCTTGAAGCCGGTGGCGATCATCACCCAGATCGGCGCAAGCGTGATCAGGGCAAGAACGATCAGGGCTGTATAATGCCCCCAGATGTGAAGCGGGTTGTCGATTTGTTTCGCAGCCATATCAGATATCCGACTTGTCTTTCATGGGGTTGCCCATTCTCAGGATGCCCAGGCTCAGGGTGGTCACAATCACGATCAGAAGCACCGAAATGGCCGAGGCATAGCCCAGCTGCTGGGTGTCAAAGGCCCGGTTATAGATGTGCAACGACAGCAGCTCGGTCGAGCGGCCCGGCCCGCCGCCGGTCAGGATGTACATGACCTCCAGCGCGCGGAAAACATCGATCAGCCGCATCAGAAGCGCGATCATCAGGATCGAGCGGATCATCGGCAGTTTGACGAACAGAATATGCTGCCACCAGTTGGCCCCGTCGATTTTGGAGGCTTCCAGCACCTCCGACGGCAGCGCCTGAAGCCCTGCAATCACGATGATGAAAATGAAGGGGGTCCACTGCCAGATATCGGTGAAAACGATGGCAAAGAAGGCAAGGTCAGCGTCGCCCAGCCAGACCTGCGGCTCCAGCCCAACCTGGACAAGGTAGTAGTTGATCCAGCCGATGCGCGCATCAAACAGGTAGCGCCAGATCAGGCCGACAACCACAGGCGACACCATCAGCGGCAGAATGAAGATCGTCCGGAACACAGAGGCGCCGCGGATCGGCTTTTCCAGCAGCAGGGCAAGCGACACCCCGAGGAACATCTCGATGGAAATGGTCCAGAAGCCGAAACGGATGGTTACCCAGATGGACTCCCAGACGTTCTCATCGCCCAGCATGCGGATGAAATGGCCGAACCCTACATAAGGCGCGCCCGAGAACTCGGTGCCGATCTTCCAGTCATAAAAACTGAGATAGAAGGCCTGAATGACCGGGTAGACCAGGCCCGCCAGCATGATCGCCACGGCTGGCAGGATGAAGAAGTAAGGGATCAGCGCCGACAGGTCGCGGGGCCGCGTCCTGACAGCTACGCTGCCTGCAGTGAAGTCAGTCATGTCGCTGTGCTTTCAGGTTTCCAGGGCGCGGGCGGCGATCCGCGCCACCGCCCGCTTTTGGGATCAGTTGCTTTTGCGGTAGCTGGCCCAGGTGTAGTAGCCCTCGCGCTCCATGATGGCGCGCAGCTTTTCATTGGCTTCATCCATGATCGGCTGGATCGGATCATCGGTGGTGATGACCTGTGTCAGCGCTTGGCCCAGGACGTCGATGTTGATCTCGTTCCACTCGGGGATCAGCGGACGCCAGTCGGGATCCGCACAGGGCAGCTGCTCGGCCACCACCGGGTATTCCGGATTGCCGGGGGTATTGTTCTTCAGGGTTGAAATCCGGATCGGATCGCCGCCCAGTTCCACCATGCGCTGGTCGCCCGCTTTGGAGGTCATGTACTGGATGAACAGGAAGGCGGCTTCTTTGTTCGGCGCGTTCTGCGGAATACCCAGCGCAAAGCCGCCGGTTTCCGAGCCGCAGCGCGAACCGGTGGGGTGCAGCGCGTAGCCCACGTTGCCGTCGATCTTCGACAGTTTCGGATTGCGCGACATCGCCGCGATCTTGAGCGTATCCAGATGCATGGCAGCGTCGCCCTGCAGGAAGGCGGCCGAGGCCTCACCAAAGCCGAAGGTCTCGATGCCCAGCGGGCCGGTCTTGGCGACATGGCGCATGAATTCCGCAGCCTTCACGGCCTCAGGCGAATTCACCACAGGGTTCCACGCGTCATCAAAGATCTTGCCGCCCATCGGAGCAAGGTGGAACAGCCAGGCTGCGGTGACCTGGTGGCCGGTTTTCCCGCGCGAGGTCAGCGCCGGAATGCCTGCTGCGTGCAGCTTGGTCATCGCCGCCGTCAGGTCGTCATAGGTGGCAGGCACTTCGATGCCATGCTCTTCGAAAACATCCTTGCGATAGGCGAGGATCGAGGTTTCCGCGCCAAAAGGAACACCGTAGAGCGCGCCCGAAGCACCGGGCATATAGCCCTTCTTGCCGCCGACAACGCCGCCGTTTTCAAGATAGGCGCCAGCGATATCATCAATGTCATACTGCGGATCGACCAGCGAACCGGAGGTGAAGAACTGGCTGAGCGGCGTCAGCAGCCCTTTGGACACATATTCGCCCTTCCACATGACAACCCAGGACACGACATCATAGTCGCCTTCGTTTTTTGACATTTCCAGGATCTGCCGGTCACGCAGCTTCAGGTATTGCAGCGCATCGATCTCCACTTCGATGCCGGTCTCTTCGGTGAACTCCTCGACCAGTGTTTCCGCCGCGTTGAAATGCGCCAGCGCAGGCCAGCTCACCACGATCGTGGTGCCTTCGTATTTCGCATATGGATTGGCAAAGGCAGCGGATGCCAGCAGCGCCGCCCCTGCCCCAAGTGCAAGGCGTTTAACGAGTTTCAATGTCATGCGATCCTCCCTGATGTGCATGCTGTGGCGAAGACGGTCAGATGACGGCTTCTCCTGTGGTTTTGTCGAAGAGGTAGATCCGGTTGGTGTCGAACAGGTAGTCGCCGCTCTCCAGCGGCGCGCTGTCCGGGCCCACCTCGATTGCGGCTGACACCTGCTTGCTGCCGATGTCAGCGGCCAGGAACTGGCTGGAGCCGATGTATTCCGCGACCTTCACGTTCAGATCGATTGGAGAGAACAGCGACTCGGCGGTGCCGCCGCGTCCGCCCGGTGCTGCAAAATGCTCGGGCCGCAGGCCTGCGACCACATTGCGCGACCCGTGCCGCTGTACCGCGTGATGCAGGCGCGGCGGCAGAGCAAGATCAAAGCCTTTGCCGACAACGCGGGGGTCTGTGCCTTGAATTTCCGCGTCGAGG
>CAJXHQ010000119.1 GCA_913054485.1 uncultured Paracoccaceae bacterium | reverse complement strand
GCAATCCGGTGCCTCAGCCCGATCAGCTCATGCGCCAGCGGCAGCACGGCTTGCAGCCGCTCCATTTCCGGGTCGGTCAGCCAGCCGGCCTTTTCTCCGCGCAGGAAGAAAGACTGGAAGCCGCCGCGGTCGGTGCAGGAGGAGACGGTGACCCGCTCGATCGCCTTGTCGCGGGCGTAGATCGGGCTGATCGGGTCATCCGGCTCGGGCCTCCAGCGCTCGATCACCAGTCCGCCGCCGCGGGCGGCTCGGATGCGGTCGAGGATGCTTTGGGTCAGCTGTTCATTGGCAAGAATGGTGCTGGCGTTGCGGTTGAACCAATAAGTGCTCATCTCTCCGGCCCAAATTGACAGCACCGGGTCGGGGCGCGCCATGTCGGCGACGTAGAAAGTACCGAAATTGGCGATATCGGCGGCCTTGCGGATATAGGCCAGCAGCCGGTCGGCAAAACCGGGCATCGGAACCGAGGCAGCCAGCGCGGCGATCTCGTCATGCGGCAGGGGGCGGGGCGGAAACTTGTCACTCATTCGGGTGACAGATTGCACCGGGGAATTCGGGATAGTCAAGAAAGCCACCGCAAATACCGCAGGGAAGCCGGACGCCATGACGCAGATATTCTCGACCAAGAACCGCCCGGTCCACTTTGGCCCCTACCCGCTGGAGCGTCTGGCGCGCGGCAATGCCCTGCCGGATCTGACTGCCGTGCCGCCGATGCAGCAGCTGGACTTCCGCCGCCCGGGAAACCCGGAAAGCATCGTCAATGCGATGGGCGAGTTTCAGGCGATGATGGATGCGATCCGCGATGGCTTCGTGAACCCGGCCAAAGCAGGCGTTCCGGAAGACCCGCAGGAACGCGCTGATCACCTGAAGGCCTTTGGCTATTTTAACGACTGCACGATGATCGGCACCGGTCCCCTGCCCGCCTCTGCCATTCTGGCGGAACCGATGGTCAACCCGGACATAACCCGGCTGTCCCATGCGCTGAAAACGCGGCAGACCAAGACGCTGGCCTCGGGCATCGACATGATCATGGCGGACCTCAAGGAAAGCATGGAGGCCCCGCCTTCCGGCATTGATGGTCAGAGCCATGTCATTGTCTTCCTGCACGAACACCTGCGCGATCCCAAGCGGGACGAGCCGGGCAGCGAGTGGATCCTGGACGCGCAGGACCACCGCGCCTGCCTGCTGACCACGGAAACCGCCGTGGTGATTGCCAATTACATTCGCCTGCTTGGCTTTGACGCCAAGGCGCATACGGCGGCGTCTTCGGATGTGGATCTGAACCAGCTGGCCGTGGCCGCAGGCCTTGCCACGCTGGAGAACGGCGAATTGCACGCGCCGTGGCTCGGCGCCCGGTTCGGGGTCTCGGCCGTGACCATGTCGATGGAGATCGCCCATGATAAACCGCTGCTGCCGCTGTCGCAGCAGCCCTCGGGCGCGCTGAACGGCCTGGGCTGGAAGCTGGGCAAGGGCCACGCCAAATCCGCCTTCAACCGCGATCCTTACGCCAAGCGGCGCTACGTGGACGGCGCGCACCCGTTTGAGAAGCTGAAGCGGGTCGACGACCCCACCACTTACATCGACGAGGTGAACGTCGCCCGCGTGCCCAAACGCGCCGACATGTTTGCCCGCGCGCAGTTCGGCGACATGGGTAAGAACGTGCAGGACGGTGCCAAGGGCGGGCATTACGCACGCAAATCCGCCCCCAGCTTTGCCCAGCGCCGCGCGCTGGGGGCTTTTGTGCTGCTGCAGGACGGCGAAAGCGCCGCAGTGCAAAAGCCAACGGATGCGCAGCGGAACGCGGCCAATATCAAGGCCGCCACCTATTTCCTCGGCGTGGATGCCGTGGGCCTGTCGCGCTGCCCGGACTGGACCTGGTATTCCCATGACGCCACCGGCGAAGCCATCGACCCGCCGCATGATCAGGCCGTCAGCATGATCATCGACCAGGGTTACGAGACGATGGAAGGCGCCTCCGGCGACGACTGGATTTCCGTCGCGCAGAGCATGCGCGCCTATCTGCGCTTCTCGCTTCTGGGCGGGGTGATCGCCCAGCAGATCCGCAACCTTGGCTACAAGGCCAAGGCACATACCGTGATGGACGGCGAAGTGCTGCAGCCGCCGCTCCTGCTGCTCTCGGGCCTCGGCGAAGTTTCCCGCATCGGCGAAGTGATCCTGAACCCCTATCTGGGCCCGCGCCTGAAATCGGGCGCCGTGACCACCGACATGCCGATGGACCACGACAGGCCCATCGACTTCGGCCTGCAGAAGTTCTGCGAATCCTGCAACAAATGCGCCCGCGAATGCCCCTCGGGCGCAATCACCGCCGGGCCGAAGCGCATGTTCAACGGCTATGAGATCTGGAAGAGCGACAGCCAGAAATGCGCCACCTACCGGATCACCACACCGGGCGGTGCCATGTGCGGCCGCTGCATGAAGACTTGCCCGTGGAACCTCGAAGGCCTGTTTGCCGAGGCCCCCTTCCGCTGGGCCGCGATGAACTTCCCCTCAGCTGCCCCGGCGCTGGCAAAGCTGGACGATGCGGTCGGCAATGGCGGGCTCAATGATACCAAGAAATGGTGGTGGGACATCGAGCTGCAGGAGGACGGTGCCTATAAGCCCACCAAACACCCGCTGAACCGGCGTGACCTGCAAAAGGATCTGGATCTGAAATTTGAGGACCAGACCCTCGCCGTCTACCCCGCCCCGCTGGCCCCGCCGCCCTGGCCCTATCCTTTCCCGATGGACCGCGAGGCGGGCATTAGCGCCTATGACGCCATGCTCTCGGCCGAGGACTATAAGGCCGCCGTCGCCAAGGGCGACCTGAGCGTGGTGCACCGCTACACTGTGCCGGATGAGAAAGACGCGCCGGTGATCCGGGTCGAACTGTCCACGGTGGAGGCGATGACATCCGATGTCACCAAGTACGAATTCACGCCGATGAACGGCGGCAGCCTGCCGGAATGGACCGCAGGCGGGCACCTGGACATCTTGGTCGCGCCTGAATTCCTGCGTCAGTATTCGATGTCGGGCGATCCGGCAGACCGGTCCAAATACCAGATCGGCGTTCTGCGCGAGGACGAAGGCCGCGGCGGCTCGAAACTCTTGCACCGGATCTTCCACGAGGGGCGCAAAGTCTTTGTCTCCAAACCGATCAACCATTTTGAGCTGGTGGAAGAGGCCTCCAAGACCTTCCTTATGGGCGGCGGCATCGGCATCACCCCGATGATTGCCTTCGCCCACCGGCTGCATGCCTTGGGCGCGGATTTCGAGCTGCATTACTCCGCCAGCCGCAAGGAGGGTGCCGGCTACCTGGAAGACCTGCCCAAGATGCCCTGGGCCGATAAAGTCCAGTATCACTTCTCCGATCAGGGCACCCGCGCCGATCTGGATCAGGTGCTGGCTGGATATCAGGACGGCTGGCACGTCTACACCTGCGGCCCGGACCGCTACATGGAAGGCGTGATGGAGGCGGCAGAACGGCAGGGCTTCCCGGAAGAGGCGCGTCACCTCGAATATTTCTCGGTTCCCGAACAGCCTGAGTATGAAAACCACCCCTTCACGGTGAAGCTGGCCAAATCCGGCAAGGAACTGCAGGTGCCGGAAGACAAGGACCTGTCGGACGTGCTGGTGGAAAATGGCATCCACGTGGACGTGAAATGCGCCGACGGCATCTGCGGGGTGTGCAAATGCGGGCTGGTCTCAGGCGCGGTGGAGCACCGCGACTTCGTGCTCTCCAACAAGCAGCGCGAGACCGCCATCATCACCTGCCAGAGCCGCGCCGCAGAACCGGACGGGGTGATCGAGCTGGATCTCTGACCCGCTGAAAGCCCCCCTAATCCGGGGCGGCTTTCTGGTGGGCTGATACGGATTATGCGTAGCCGATCATCTCGGCTGCGGCACTGTAGGGCGCGGGCCGGACAGCTGCCCCAAGCATCCAGGCGGCCACTTCCTGTTTCGAAATCACAGAATTCGCCAGGTAGGCATCAAGCACTTTTGCCTCCCCTCCCATTGCATCGCCGGTCAGGGTCACCGGCCGGATCATCAGCGCGTCCAGCCCGCTGGCTGCAAAGACCTGCTCCATCTCTTCAAGATCGCGGAAAGAGATGGCGATATTGCTGCTGTCGACGATTCCCATGATCTCTGAAGAGGACACGGCGCGGCTGTCCCCTATGCCCGCTGCACTGACAGCCAGTACACGCGGCACACCATGGCGTTTCATCGCTGCCACGGTGTGCCGGGCACAGGCACCTGTCAGGTCCGCGGGGGAGATTACCGGCGACCAAGGGTCCGCCTGCACCTCTCGGCGGATGCCAAGGCAAGACAGAACCGCGTCGTGGCCAGGCATCACCTGGTCCAGCACAGCTGGATCCATCGGGTCGCCTTCCACGACTGTCAGACCTGGCCGGGATCCAAGGCGGGAGGCATCACGCACAAGCGCGGTGACCTGGTGGCCTTGGTCCAGAGCCATGCCGGTCAGAAAATGGCCGATATTGCCGGTCGCGCCGAGGATCAGGAAGTTTTGGGCAGCCATGGTGTCAGCTCCTTTTGATGTGATTCAATTCCAGTGCCTGCCAGAGAGGTACCCATGCAAATTACCAAAAGACATTGCACACCACCGCATGACATCCATAATTAAATGCATGGAATGGAAAACCGTCTCTTACGACTGGAACCAGATCAGGGCCTTTCTGGCGACCGCTGAGGAAGGGTCATTTTCGGCTGCCGCGCGCGCACTCGACCTGACCCAGCCCACCCTCGGACGCCAGATAGCCGCGCTGGAGGACCAGTTGGGCGTTACGCTCTTCTCCCGGCAGGGTCGCCGCCTGGAACCTACTGCCGCCGGGCTGGAGCTGTTGGAACATGCGCAATCCATGCTGGAGGCCGCGAACCTCCTGTCGCTGACAGCCACCGGCAAGGCGCAGGCCATCGAGGGCGAAGTCAGCATATCCGCCAACGAGATGATGACCGCCTATGTGCTGCCCGGTTTTGTAGAGAAGCTGCGCCAGACAGCGCCCCGCATAGAGGTCCGCCTGATCGCCTCAGACAGCGTCAGTGATCTGACGAAACGGGAGGCGGATATTGCGATCCGGCACGTCCGGCCCGAACAACCGGACCTGATTGCCCGGCGGATCGGCCACACCAAGGCGCATATCTATGCTTCCAGCATCTACCTCGACCGCGTGGGCAGGCCCGGGGGCGACGGGGATCTGACCGGGGCTCAACTGATCACGGACGAAAACCGGAACCGGCTGAAACACGCCATGACGGAACGCGGGCTGATCTGTGACGAGACGGGGTTCCGCATCATGTCCAGCAGCCGCATCGCGATCTGGGAGATGGTAAAGCTGAGCATCGGCGCCGCGGTGATGACGGATGATATTGCTGCACGCGAGCCGGGCGTGGAGACCCTCTGTGCAGACCGGCTGTCCTTCAGCATCCCGGTCTGGATGGCGGCGCATAAGGAACTGCGCACAAGCCGCCGGATCAGGACTGTCTTCGACCTGCTGGCAGATCACCTGAAGGAAAGCGGCCGGTACCGCGATTGAGGGCTGGTTCCGCTATGGGAAGAAGAGGTGATGAGAGTGGCTGAGGGAACAGAACCCCGTCGACCCCCGCCAATTCAAAGAATTGATTTAAATCAATAATTTACGATCGATACACCCCAAATGAGCTTTCAACAATGCTATCGTCTTACATGGCGATACCGTCTGATGAGAGCGGCATCCTCCTCACCTCCAGCAAGTTGGAATCTACGGTCACCGCTAGATCGTGCAAACATCGACGATACCACCCTGCGCGAATCTGATGCGCCGTGAAAAGGCGTCCGATCATCCGAGCCCGAAATCTTCCCCAAACCGGTCGGTCTGATGCATGCGCTCGTGCAGGATCGTCACAATCCCGATGTCGCCATTCGAGAGACGGCGCCAGTAGACGAAATGGCGCTCAAAGCGAAAGAAAAACCCCTCAACGCCGAATTCGGCAGGGATGGGTTTTGACGCGACGCCGTGGGCAGCGATCTTGTCGAAGGACGCGAACAGGCCGGTGACGTATTTCTCAGCCTGATCGTCGCCCCACCTTTCGCGGGTGTAGCGGTAGATGTCATCAAGACGGTGCGACGCCCCTTCCTGGATACGGATGGTGGTCACCGGATCAGGCCCGGTTCCGCGCGATCACCTCGGCTGCGGTCAGCGGTTGATACGTCTCCTCCGAGGCCGCGAAAGCATGAGTCAACTCGGCCTTCAGGCGGTTGAAGGCCTCCTGCTCCGCCCTCTCCTTGTCACGCCGGATCAAGTCGCGGATGTATTCGCTTACGTTCTCATAGGACCCGTCATCGCCCACATTGGCCGACACGAAGTCACTCAGAGCCCCGCCAAGGCGGACGGTCATCGTGGTCGTTCGAGACATGGCGCAGCACCTCTCACTTCGCGTGTATTCAATATAACCAAAAATGAACGCGAAACAAGAGGGGGCTGCGCCCTCCTCCTGCCGATCATCGTTCGCCCCTCAATCGCCTGCCTCATCGACAATGTGGCGGCCCGCAAGTGCAAGAACAACATAAAGCACGGCATCCGAATGTCGCGCGAGGGTGATCAGATAATCGCCGCTCGGCCTCCCGCTCGCCCGAGAACCAGTACTTCACGGTGCGTTCGCTGGCACCCGTCCGGCGCATAGCCCTTTTGATTGCCCTGTGTGTGTCGTCCAACTCTACGTGCAGAGCCATCGCTATGGCGGTTCGATAAGCGGTAGGTTCTTCGACCAGGTGCACAAATGTGCCCATTTTCGGCACAACTGTGCCCATCTTCATGCGCATTTTCACGTCCTTCTTCGTTAAACAATTGAAGGACCATGAAAACGGCGGGAGTCAATTTTGTCCGTTGCGGGTCAGTGGACCGCGGTTAACGGACACTACTGACTTTAGGGTCAGGACCCACTGATTTCCGTTAAGGGGCGTGATTCACGGTTCGAAGACTGAGCGGTGAACATGTCTGATCTCTTCTGGATGACGGATGCGCAGATGGCACGCCTGGAGCCCTTCTTCCCGAAGTCCCACGGCAAGCCGCGCGTCGATGACCGGCGTGTGTTGAGCGCGATTATCTTCATCAATTGCAATGACTTAAGGTGGCGCGATGCCCCTGCTGCCTATGGCCCGCACAGTTGAAGACGACCGTGGCCCCGGTGGGGCCGCGAAAGCGCCGGAAACGCTCTACAATCGCTGGAAACGGTGGAGCGACAAAGGCATCTTCGCACAGATGATAGTCGGTCTGGCTTCCGATCACGGCGAAGAGACGACCGTGATGATCCCTTCTCATTGATTGCTTCGCAATCAACTGCCGGGGCAGTGGACGCGACGTATCTGAAAGCCCGCCGTACAGCGTCGAGCATGGCCGCAAAAAGGGGGGCATGAACACCAAACTGCACGCCATCTGCGACAGCCAGGGACGTCCTCTCAACCTGTTCGTCTCAGCAGGACAAGTCAGCGACTACATCGGCGCCCGCGCTTTGGTGAGCAGTTGAGCTCAGAACATTGATCAACTTCTGGAACCGTTGCGCCGACGCCAAGATCAAGCTTCAAAGGAACTGAAAAAGCGCGTCATTGTTCGTGAGTAAGAAGCGCTGGCTGCTAAACGGAGCTTGGACAACCTAATTTCTTTGGTGAAGCCTGGCCTCGAAGGTCCTCAGGATGACGACTTTCGAGCGCATTACCGTGAAGCAAAAGAAGTTCACAAGCAAAAACAACGAGAATTGGCCCAAGTCGCGGCTGATCTATCACCAGAATCAAAGGTAACGCATGAAAGCGTCGTAAAATTCGTTCGCACCCTTCGCGCTGCGCTCGAAGAGTTTTCGGTAAATGACAAGCGGAGCTATCTACGGTCCTTTATCGACGGCATCGAAGTTGGCGAGGACTTGATACGAATAAGGGGGCGTCGTGCTCAAATTGAAAAGGCTGTAATAGCTCGACAAGTCGAGCGCTCAGCAGTTCCCACTTTTGTTCGGGAATGGCGGGGAGACAGGGATTCGAACCCTGGGAACGCTCTCACGTTCAACGGTTTTC
>CAJXHQ010000118.1 GCA_913054485.1 uncultured Paracoccaceae bacterium | reverse complement strand
TGAAGGCCGGGGAAGAGGCCATCGGGGGCCGCAGATTCCCTGCCCCGCGCTTCATGGCCAGTGTGGGCGAGCCGCTCAACCCGCAAGCGGTGATCTGGAGCAACCGGGTGTTCGGCCAGCCTTTCCACGACAATTGGTGGCAGTCCGAAACCGGCGGCATCATGATCGCCAACTATGCCTCAATGGATGTGAAGCCCGGGTCCATGGGCAAGCCGCTGCCGGGGATTGAGGCTGGCATTGTCGAGGATAGCGCGGCCGGCCTGCGCGAACTGACCGAACCGCGGGCAATTGGTGAACTGGCCCTGCGCCCCGGCTGGCCTTCCATGATGCGCGGCTACCTGCACGAGGACGCGCGATACCGGGCCTGTTTCCGGGACGGCTGGTACCTGTCCGGTGATTTGGCGATGCGCGACAGCGACGGGTATTTTTGGTTCGTCGGCCGCAGCGACGACCTGATCAAGAGCGCGGGCCATCTGATCGGCCCGTTTGAGGTCGAAAGCGCGCTGATGGAACACCCGGCGGTGGCAGAGGCCGCGGTGATCGGCGTACCGGATGAGACCACCGGCGAGCGGGTCAAAGCCTATGTCGCTTTGAAACCGGAGCACCCCGCAACCGACGAACTTCTGCTGGATCTGAAAGGCCACGCCCGCAGCCGGCTGGGACCGGCGGTTGCGCCAAAAGAGATCGTCTTCCGGGCCAACCTTCCCAAGACCCGCAGCGGCAAGATCATGCGGCGTTTGCTGAAAGCGCGCGAACTCGGCCTGCCGGAAGGGGATATTTCAACTCTGGAAAGTGATGAACAATGACCCCTGCCGCCCGCAAGCCCCGACTTGACCGAACTCATGTGCGAGACCTGCTGAAATCGATGATCCGCATCCGCCGGTTCGAGGACAAATGCGCCGAGCTTTACACCCAGGAAAAAATCCGCGGCGTTCTGCATCTCTATGACGGGGAGGAGGCTATCGCTGCGGGCATCATCCCGCTCCTGAAGGAGCGGGACCGGATTGTCGCCACCTACCGCGAACATGGCCATGCGCTGGTGCGCGGGGTGCCGATGGGGGCGGTTCTGGCCGAGATGTACGGCAAGGCCGAGGGCTGCGCCGGCGGGCGCGGCGGCTCGATGCATCTGTTCAGCAAGGACCACAATTTCTACGGCGGCAATGCCATTGTCGGCGGCGGCCTGCCGCTGGCCGCCGGGCTGGCGCTGGCCGACAGGATGCAGGGCGCCGGCGGTGTCACGGTCTGTTTCTTCGGGGAAGGCGCGGTCGCTGAGGGGGAATTCCACGAAAGCCTGAACCTTGCCGCGCTATGGCGGCTTCCGGTTCTTTTTGTCTGTGAAAACAACGGATATGCCATGGGCACCGCGCTCGGCCGCTCCGAGGCGGAGATCGATATTTCCGCAAAAGCAAAGACTTATGGTTTGGAAAGCGCCGCTGTGGACGGGATGGACGTGACCGCTGTTGAAGGTGCCGGGCTGCGGGCGCTGGATCATATCGCAGAAACCGGCGCGCCCTATCTCCTGGAGTGCCAGACCTACAGGTTCCGGCCGCATTCGATGTTTGATGCGCAGCTCTACCGGAGCAAGGAGGAAGTGGAGGAATGGCGCCTGAAGGGGCCGATTGTGCGGTTCCAGACCTGGCTGGAAGAAAACGGCCTCCTGCATTCCGGGGACATTCGGGCGATTATCAGTGAGACCGATCAGGAGATTGCCGAAGCGGTAGGTTTTGCCGAAGCTGGAACCGATGAGCCCGTTGACGACCTGACAAAATTTGTGATGGCGCCGGACCGCCCTGCTGCACCGGTACCGGCCGCTTCCGGGGCAATGCGGCAGACAACGTACCGGGACGCGGTAAGGGATGCGATATCTGATGCGATGACCCGCGACGAACGTGTCTTTCTGATGGGAGAGGACGTCGGGCAATACGGCGGCTGCTACGCGGTGAGCAAGGGGCTGCTGGACCAGTTCGGCCCCGAGCGGGTCCGCGATACGCCGCTGTCGGAGTCTGGGTTCACAGGGGCCGGGATCGGCGCGGCAATGGCCGGGATGCGCCCGATTGTCGAGCTGATGACGGTGAACTTTTCACTGCTGGCGTTGGATCAGATCCTGAATACCGCGGCAACCTTCCGGCATATGTCGAACAACCAGTTCGGCGTGCCGGTGGTAATCCGCATGGCAACCGGCGCGGGCAAGCAACTTGCAGCCCAGCATTCCCACAGCCTGGAGGGCTGGTACGCCCATATCCCCGGATTGAGGGTTCTGGCCCCGGCCACCCTGGCAGACGCGCGCGGGATGCTTTGGACTGCGTTGCTGGATCCCGACCCGGTACTGATCTTCGAAAACGTGATGCTCTACAACCGTGAAGGACCGCTGGCTGAAAACGCAGGTGCGGTTGAAATTGATCGGGCGGCCGTTCGAATGGAAGGCACGGATATTTCGCTGATCACCTACGGCGGCTCCTTGTTCAAAACCTTGGATGCAGCTGAAATGCTTGGCAAAGATGGCATCTCGGCCGAGGTCATAGACCTGCGCAGCCTGCGTCCATTGGATATGGAAACCATCCTTGCCTCGGTCTGCAAAACGCGCCGGGTACTGATCGTGGATGAAGGCTGGAAGAGCGGCAGCCTGGCAGCCGAAATCGGGATGCGCCTGGCAGAAGAAGCTTTCTTCGAACTGGACGCGCCGCTGGCCCGGCTGTGCAGCGCCGAGGTGCCGATCCCCTATGCCTGGCATCTGGAGCAGGCCGCCATTCCGCAGGCAGGCCGGATCGCCGAGGCCGCCAGGCGAGTTATGGAGCAGGCGCCATGAGCCAGTTTCTCATGCCGTCGCTTGGTGCCGACATGGAGGCGGGCACGCTGGTGGAAAGACTGGCGGCTCCGGGGGACACGGTCAGCCGGGGCGATATCATTGCTGCGGTCGAGACCCAGAAAGGCGTGATCGAGATCGAAGTCTACGAGGATGGAACCCTCGCGGAATGGCTGGTGTCAATTGGCGAGAAAGTACCGGTGGGGACACCCCTAGCCGAGATATCCAAGCCGGGAGCACCCGCAGTTGAGTCTTCCGGCCAGCGGGCCGCAACGCAGCCGCAGACGGAACCGGCCGGGATCGCCGCTCCGGCTCCGCAGGCCCTTCCCAAAGCTGGCGCCGGAGAGCGCCCTCGGGTCCGGGCCACACCGGCCGCACGCCGGCTGGCCGCGCGGCTGGGGCTTGATCTGAATGATCTGGAACACGATCCGCACCGGCCCGTATACCGCGCCGACGTGGAGGCGCATCCGGACCGGCCGGAGCCTGCCAGCCCGTTGGACATGCGCGGCGCGATTTCTGCAGCAATGGCCAGATCCAAACGCGAAATCCCGCATTATTACCTGTCCCATACGGCAGATATGATGGCGCTTGAGGATTTTCTGACCGGCCTCAATGCGGACCGGCCACCCCAGGATCGCATTCTGGCGGTGGCGGCCCAAGTGAAAGCGGTCGCCTTGGCCGCCCGGAAATACCCCGAGTTCAACGGCTACTTCAGTGACGGCAGTTTCCAGCCGGCTGAGACTGCGCATGTTGGCCTGGCCGTCCGCCTGCGCGGCGGCGGTCTGGTTGCGCCTGCGCTGTTTGATCCCGCGGGGCAAAGCCTTGATGCGCTCATGCACTCCATACGCGATCTGGTTGCGCGGGTCAGGGCTGGCCGCTTCAAGGCCAGGGAGCTGACCGGCGCCACAATAACTCTGTCCAGCCTGGGGGATCGCGGGGTGGACCGGCTCTATGGTGTGATATACCCGCCGCAGGTGGCCATCATCGGGATCGGCACGCCCGCCCTGCGGCCATGGGTGCATCAGGACAAGGTCGTGCCGCGGCGGACCTCCTGCCTGACACTGTCGGCAGATCACCGGGCCAGCGACGGGCATCGCGGTGCGCTGTTCCTGAGAGAGATCGGCAGGGCCCTGCAAAACCCGGAGGCGCTATGACGGCTGATTGCGAAGTGATCCTGACCGAAGAACTGCACCGGATTGCGCCGGACGTCGCGATTGCAGACATCGACCGGACCGCGGACTTGCGGGAGGAGTTTGACATAGATTCCATTGATTTCCTCAACCTTGTATCTGCCCTTGGGCAGCGGCTGGGGCTGGAGATGCCTGAAGCTGACTATCCGGAGTTCCATAGCTTCGATGCATTGTCGGCCTATCTGCAGAAAAAAATGTGATGTCCTGCGGGGCTTGCCGCTCCTGCGTCGAAACTGTCCGGCGCCTTGTTCTTGAGCATCCATGCAGGGTCGCGCTTCTGCTTCACTCAAGCTGATTGATCCCGGTCAGTGTCAATTGCCGGACCTGAAGTAGGCTTGTGCCAGTCAACTCATAGCAGGAGGGAGGCCGGATATGTCTTCTCAGGGACTTGAGGCTATCGATCATACGGTTCAGCTCACCCATGAATGGATCAACGATTTGTCCGGCAGGCTGGACTGGACCAGCAAGCGGGATACGCTCAGCCTGATGCGGGCAACTCTGCGCGAGATCAGGGACCACCTTGGTCACGAAGAGGTCGCACAGCTTGCGGCACAGCTGCCGATGCTGATCCGGGGCATGTATTATGAAGGGTGGATTCCGGCCAGGACGCCGGTCCGGGACCGGAATGCGGATCACTTTCTGCAAGCGATTGCGGTCCAGGCAGGTGATGCAGCCGGCTATCGCGGGAAAGAGGATATTGCAGCTGTTTTACATTTCTTGAGCGCGAGGCTCTCCGCAGGCGAAGTGCGCTATATCAACGCGGGCCTGCCGAAATCAATCTGCGCCCTTTGGCCGGATTAATCAGCGTCCTCCGAAAGGCTCTCCAGAAGGGCGCGGTCAAGCAGTACAACCGTGTAGATATGATCGAGCATAAGTGCCTTCATGTTGCGCAGCTGGGTGAATGCCCGGCTGACGGTTTCCGGAGTCAGGCCCAGATAATCGGCAATATCACGGCGGGGCATCGGCAGGTCGAAATGCGTGCAGCCTCCAAGCGGCCGGCCGATCCTGTCGGCGCAGAGCAGCAGGAATGACGCCAGTTTCTGGGTCGCGGATTTGCGGCCCAGCGTCATGAAATGGTCCTGCATGCAGCTGATTTCCTGCAGCGCGGCATCCAGCAGCTTTTGTTGCAGCCGCGGATGGATGCTCCCTGCCTGAAGGCCGTTGCTCTTCAGAATTGCAACCTGTGCCGGGACCACAGCCTCGCAGTCGGCGGCATGACGGCCGTCAAGAGGGAAGCCGGCGGCATCACCGGGATAGCAGAAGCCCAGAACCCGTCTCTGCCCATTTTCCTGATACCGGATCAGCCGCAGAATACCTGTGTTCACGATATACAGGCTTCGGGCCGCATCCCCTTCGTGAAACAGATGCGCGCCCTCTGCCAGCGATCTTGTCTGCGGCGCTGCGCGGCGGAAATCCTGGCGTGGTCTTGAGTGCGGCGCGATTGTCTGGCCGAACTTTGGAGGGGTTGAAACATACATCATACGCTCCATTACTCAGTAGCAATGCAGCTTGACCTGTATCCGTCGCAGAAGAACCAACATGGGGTAACGGATTGTATCACTTTGTATCCTGCGATGATCCTTGGCCGCCAAGAGCCGGCCTGCCCGCTGCGCGCTTCATTTGTCCGGGGCAAATTTCATGATGGCTTCGAAGATACTGGTCGTTGATGATGATCCCAAGATCCGGGCGGTGCTGAGGCGCTGTCTGGAGACGGAGGGATATGCTGTCACTGAAGCGGGAAGCGCTAAAGAGACATATGACAGCCTTACAGGAGCTGCCTATTCGCTGGTCACGCTGGATATCAACCTTGGGGATGAAGACGGGTTTGATGTTGCCCGCACCCTGCGCCGGACCTCGGATGTGCCCATCATCATGGTCACCGGAAAAACCGACGTGATCGACCGGGTGGTCGGCCTGGAACTGGGAGCCGACGATTATATTACCAAGCCATTTCACCTGCGCGAGGTTCTGGCGCGGGTGCGGTCGGCACTGCGGCGCACAGAGGGTCAACAAAGGGGCGTGCCGCCCGGCAGCGGCACCGCCCGACCCGCCGGCACCGAACTTGTTTTTGACGGGCTGACCGCCAGTCTTCAGCGGCTGGAACTGACAGACCGGAACGGATTTCCGTGTGATCTGACCAGCGGCGATTTCAAGCTGCTGAAAGTTTTTTTGGAGCATCCCGGCCGTGCAATGTCGCGGGAAACCCTGATGAACTTGATCGGCGGCCTGGAGTGGACGCCGCTGGACCGTACAATTGACAATCAGGTGGCCAGGCTGAGGAAGAAGATAGAACGCAATCCGGCCCGGCCGGAGATCATCAAGACCGTGCGCGGCATCGGCTATCAGTTCACCGCAGACATCCGCAGCAGCGGCGTATAATCAGCGGCGGTAGCCGTCTGACCCTATATTGGTCAACTCTTCCCGGCCGTGTTGTCTGTCTTCCTTTCCAAGGCCGGGAAGTAAATTGAGACCGAGGTGCCTTGCCCGGGTTCGCTGCGCCCTTCGACATGTCCGCCCGACTGGCGGACGAACCCATAGACCATCGGCAGCCCAAGCCCGGTGCCTTTGCCGCTTGGCTTGGTCGTAAAGAAGGGCTCAAACGCGTTTTTCAGCACATGCTCGGGCATTCCCGTTCCATTGTCGGTGACAGAAATCCGCACGTAATCCCCCGGCAGGAAATCCGGCTGTCCCTCAACGTTGTCTTGCGTGACTGTGACGTTCCGGGTTTCGATCACGATGAATCCGCCATCCGGCATGGCATCCTTGGCGTTCAGAACCAGATTGAGAAAAGCCGTCTGAAGCAGGGCCGGATCGGCCGAAATAGCCCAGATGCCCGGCTGCGCGTCCAAGCTGAGCTTATGGTCCGGACGCAGGGACCGGCGCAGGAAGTCCAGCGTGTCAGGACCGAGTGCTGCGTTTACATCCAGATGTTCCGGGGCAAGAACGCTCTTGCTAGCAAAGGCCAGCAAGCGCGACGTCAGGTTGGCGCCAAGTTCGGCAGCCTCCAGCGCGTCGGTCAGAAGGTCTCCGAATTGGGCGGCTTGCGGCTGCATCTGCATCAGCTCAAGATTGCCGATGATGATGGTGAGTATATGGTTGAAATCGTGGGACAGCCCGCTGCTCAGGCGCCCCACGGCTTCCATCTTCTGCGCCTGATGCAAGGCCGCCTGAGCGGCAACACGCTCCGTTATGTCATGCAGGATCGCCACGAAATGGATCCCGCCGGGTGTCTCTGCCTTGCCGATGGACAGGTGCAGGGGCAGCAGGCTTCCATCTTTGCGGCGCCCCGTCACATCCCGGCCTTTGCCAATGATGGCCGCCTGACCGGTTTCGATATAGTCCGCGATGTAGCCATCATGTTCGGAGGCCAGGCTGGCGGGCATCAGGATCGACACGTTTTTTCCGATCAGTTCATCCGGGCAATAGCCGAACAAAGTGCGGGCCGCAGAATTGCATCCGCTGATGATCCCGGAACTGTCCGAAATGATAATTGCATCCGCCGTTGCATCATAGATGGCGTTCAGCAACGCCACGTCCTTGATGTTGTTTCCCGGCATGAGGTCCCCAAATGCGAAAAAGGCGGAGGGCTTACCGTTTTATAGTGCGGCGGAGCCTGTATGAGAATTGATTTCTGTCAACGGTCCAACGGGGAGGCCTTGTAGGTTTGGTAAGACGCCACAATGAAAGGGATCCGTTATGAAACCTGCCGTCGACTGGATTCTATTGGCCAATTCCACCAAGGCCCGGATTGTTGAACGCCGGGGGCCGGCGCGGAGCCTGGTACCGCTTGAAGATCTGGTTTGGACAGCCGAGCCGTCCTCTGTTCCTTCTGACCGGAGCGGCGCAAAATACAGTATCGCAGGGCATGGCAAGGATACTCCGCAAGGGGCGGACCCCGCCCGTGTCGCGGAAAGCAGATTTGCGGAGCACTTGGCCAAGGAACTGGAAAAACACCGGGCACAGTCGGATTATGACCGGCTGGTCATCGCTGCGGCGCCGCATTTTCTGGGCGAATTGCGTAAGCATCTGGGCGCTCCGGTTCATGCTGTCCTGCTTGCAGAACTGGACAAAAACCTGGCTGATACTCCACTCGCCG
>CAJXHQ010000117.1 GCA_913054485.1 uncultured Paracoccaceae bacterium | reverse complement strand
GCAGGGCTGGCTGAACTGACGGGATCCTGAGTTCCTGGCTGGCTGGGGTGTTCCCCCGCTGGCTTTTGCTGGCTTGAACCGGTCGGGTGGCTGGCGCTTAGGCTGGCTGCCTGCCGATTCTGGCTTGCTCTTGAACTCTGTATTTCTTGTACTTCCGAATTTGGGGAGGGTGCAAGAAAAAATGAGCAAAATCAATTAGCTGATAACTTTACTCAGGAAATGCGCCCGGATAAAATCATTCAGGTATTTATCGAAGGCGGTCATCCTTCTGACTCTATTCACGTAAAATCCGTACCTCCAAGAAAAGGGAAGGGAACTTTCTGGCCGCTTCCACCCTGCCGGCAAGCGCGGTAAGCTGGCTTTATGGTTTCGGAGGGAATGGTGATGACCGGTCATGTTAGGTGGGGCGTGCTGGGCGCGTCGAAATTTGCGCGCGAACAAATGGCTCCGGCCATCCATCGCGCAGGCGGCGGCAAACTGGCCGCTTTGGCGACCTCCTCGATGGACAAGGCGGAACCGTTCCAGGAGATCAATCCGGACATCGACGTGCATCTGGCCTATGACGCCATGCTGGCTGATCCGGATATCGACGCGCTCTATATCCCGCTGCCCAACCACCTGCATGTGGAAATGACCAAAAAGGCCATCGCGGCCGGCAAACACGTGCTTTGCGAAAAGCCGCTCTGCATGAATGCCGGGGAGTTTGACGAGCTGATCGCCTTGCGCGACCAAACCGGGTTGGTGGTGGCCGAGGCTTACATGATCGTGCATCACCCGCAGTGGCAGCGCGCCCATTACCTGGTCGAGGACGGTGCCATCGGCGAGCTGCAGGAGGTGCGCGGCTTCTTTGCCTATAACAACGCCGCCGATCCCGGCAACATCCGCAACCAGCCCGGCACCGGCGGCGGCGGCATCCCGGATATCGGCGTCTATACCTATGGGGCCACCCGCTATGTCAGCGGGCAGGAGCCGCAGGAGATCCTGCATGCGGATGTGCGCTATGAAAACGGCGTCGACACCTACGCCGAGGTGGTCGCGCAGTTCGACGGCTTCACCGCGCATCTGGTGAATTCCATGCGCATGCATCCCTTCCAGGAAATGACATTTCACGGTTCCGAAGGGGTCCTGCGCCTCACAGCACCGTTCAATCCGCTGGTCTATGACGCCGCGCGGATCGAGCTGCACCAGCCCGGCCTTGGCCTGCGGGTGGAGCGTTACCCGGGCAGCAACCACTATGTGAACCAGGTGGAGGCTTTCAATGCCTCGGTGCTGGACGGGCAAGACTACCCGAACCCGCTGGAATTCTCCAAGGGCACGCAAGCGATGATCGATATGGTGTTTGCCAAGGCGGGCCGGTAAGGCCAGAGGGAGGCACCCGGGTCGGGAAGTGGCCTGCTTGCAGCAGTCTTTTACCAGTCAGCGCGAGCAGAATTGTGTCGTCCCCGGGCGGCGGGTAGAGGGGCGGATCACTTTCTAAGGGCTGGGATTGTCATGAAGCACTCATTGGTATTGCCGCTTTCCTTTGCGGTGTTTGCGGCCTTGTCTGTCGCCCTGCATCTCTCGGGCGTTTCCGTGATCGAGGAGAACGGGCTGATCGAGAACGCGCAGCTGACGGTGCTTCTGCTGGCCGTCGCGGTGCAGGGTCTGGCGCTTGCCGGTCTTGCCCGGCGCGCAGGCCGCGAGGACGCGCGCGCACTTCTTGCCATGGGCATGGTGATGATTTCGGTGCCGCTGGCGGGTACCGGGCGCGAGGTCAACTTCGGCCGCATGCTGGGCATCACTCCCGAGGCAGTGGATACGGCGAAACTGGTTTACGGCGTGATTGTCCTGCTGCTGATCCTTGGCGGTTTCGGGCTCTGGTCTGTGAAGGTCAGCCGCCGCTGGCAGCGCTTCCGCGCCTTTCTGGCCGGCCCGGTCTGCCGCCCGGTCTATGCTGCTGTTGCCGTCTTTGTGCTGGCCGGGTTGCTGGAAAATGGCAAGATCGGCCTGCCGCCCAGCATGCTGCTGGAGGAACTGGCTGAACTGGCCACCTTCCTGCTGATCCTGGAATTTGCCCTGCGCTTTGCTCAAGCCGCGGCTGATACCGCAGTTCCGCCCAAAACCCTGCGCTATGGCGCTGTGGCCTGGATCTATGCCGCTGCCGTTGCCGCCCTGGTATTCCTGGCCGTATAATGCTGTCCGCAAGGCCTCAAGCCGGGGCCATAAGCGGAGGAGTGGCCATGGCAGGCGGCTGGGCGCAGGACGGCGCGGTGAACGAGCAGATCGAGGCTTCGGTCAAGGATGAGCTGGCCCGCATGCGCGCGCAGACCCGCGCGCCGGTGGGCGAGAGCCTGACCCATTGTGCCGAATGCGAAGAGGAAATCCCTGAGGCGCGGCGGCTGGCAAAGCCCGGCGTGAAACTCTGCATTGACTGCCAGCAGGAGCGCGACGGCGCGCATCTGTCCCGTGGCGGCATCAACCGGCGCGGGTCGAAGGACAGCCAGTTGAAGTAGCCATTGGCGGCTTTGAGCCCATTTTAGCGGATGTCGCATCCGCAGAAATGGTGGTAGCCAAGGCTATGACATCCGTACTTCATAACCAAACAAGCCTTACCGATAATCTGATCTCTCTCGGTGTTCGCTCGGGCGATGGGCTATTTGTGCATGCCTCAATGAGTGCCATAGGCGATACAGTCGGCGGTGCCAGGACAATTCTGGAGAGCCTTCTGAAAGCGATTGGTGAAACAGGCCTGTTAGGAATGCCCGGATTTTCTTCAGATGCCTACTTCCCTGCTGGTGTTGATAAGTCCCGCTTGACCCAAGACCAGATTGTCGAAATCGAAGACGCGGTTCCCGGTTTTGATGTGGCAAAATCTCCAACGTCTGGAATGGGTGTCATCGCGGAGACTTTCAGAACCTGGCCAGGAACTCAACGTAGCGACCACCCCGCTGTTTCGATCTGCCTTAATGGCAAGCAAGCAAATGATTTTCTCGAGGAACACAGCCTCGCGTGGGCAACGGGAGAGAAAACGCCCCTTGGTAAGCTCCGTGACCGCCAAGCGATGAAGATCTTTCTGATCGGGGTTGGCTGGAACCGATGCTCGGCCCTTCACACTGCCGAGACCCTTGCACAGCACAAGCGGACAAAGACACGGCGCTTCAAGAATGGTGGTCCCAACGGATCGTGGATCGAAACACCAGACGTGGCAGATGATATGAACCGGCTGTTTCCGGCAATCGGTGAGGCGTTCGAAAAGACCGGCGCTGTTTCTTTCGGAACATTCGGGGGTGCCGAATGCAGGGTATGCGATTTTAGGTCTCTCATCGATTTCGCATCTGCCTGGATCGACTGCGCCAACAAACGAAGCGGTGATCTCAGCTAAAGGAGCTGCGCTGTTCAACGGCAGAAAAGTCCCGCGCAGCCGCCATTCCCCAAAGAGCTTTGATTTGCCCTTTGGGGAGCCTGCTTTACTCCTCCATCGCCTCCAGCTCATCGATGAAGCCGGAGATCATCGAAAGGCCCTTGTCCCAGAAGGCCGGGTCCGAAGCATCCAGGCCGAAGGGTGCCAGCAGCTCCTTGTGGTGCTTGGAGCCGCCCGCTTTCAGCATGTCGAAATACTTCTCTTCGAAGCCTTCACCGCCCTCGGCGTAGACCGAGTAGAGCGCGTTTACCAGCCCGTCGCCAAAGGCATAGGCGTAGACGTAGAAGGGCGAGTGCACGAAGTGGGGGATATAGGCCCAAAAAGTCTCGTAGCCTTCCATGAAGTCGAAGGCTTCGCCAAGGCTCTCGGCCTGCACCGACATCCAGATGGCGTTGATATCATCCGGGGTGAGTTCCCCTTCGGCGCGGGCGGCGTGCAGCTTGCACTCGAAGTCGTAGAAAGCGATCTGGCGCACGACCGTGTTGATCATGTCTTCCACTTTGCCCGCCAGAAGCACCTTGCGCTGCTCTTTGGTTTCGGCCTTTTCCAGCATCTTGCGGAAAGTCAGCATCTCGCCAAACACCGATGCAGTTTCGGCGAGCGTCAGCGGGGTGGAGGACAGCATCTCGCCCTGATCCGCTGCCAGCACCTGGTGGACGCCGTGGCCGAGTTCGTGCGCAAGCGTCATCACGTCGCGCGGTTTGCCCAGGTAGTTCAGCATCACGTAGGGGTGCACGTTGGTGACGGTGGGATGGGCAAAGGCGCCGGGGGCCTTGCCGGGTTTGACACCTGCATCGATCCAGCCGTCCTTGAAGAAGGGCGCGGCCAGTTCACCCATGCGGGGATCAAAGGCGCTGTAGGCGTCCATCACCAGTTTCTCGGCCTCCTCCCAGCCCACGGTGCGGGTGTCTTCCATCGGCAAGGGCGCGTTGCGGTCCCAGGTCTGCATCCGGTCCAGGCCCAGCCATTTGCGCTTCAGCTCGTAATAGCGGTGGCTGAGCTTGGGGTAGGCGGCAACAACGGCTTCGCGCAGCGCCTCAACCACTTCGGGCTCCACGTCGTTGGACAGGTGGCGGCCCATCTGCGGGCTGGGCATGCCGCGCCAGCGGTCGATGATTTCCTTTTCTTTCGCTTGCGTGTTGTGGACGCGGGCGAAGGTCTTGATGTTGTCGTTGAACACTCGGGCCAGTTCGCGCGAAGCCGCTTCGCGTTTGCTGCGGTCCTGTTCGGTCAGGAGGTTCAGCGTGCCTTCGATGTTCAGCTCTTCGCCGTTCACCTCAAACGTCAGGCCCGCGATGGTTTCATCGAACAGCTTCTCCCAGGCGTCGCCGACGATGCCGAGGTCATGCATGAATTTCTCCAGCTCATCCGACAGCTGGTAGGGCTTCATCGCGCGGATACGGCGGAACACGGGCTCGTAGCGGGCGAGGTCTGCATTGGCGGCGAAATGCGCCTGCATGGCATCGTCTTCGATGCGGTTCAGCTCCAGCGTGAAGAAGACCAGCGGCGTGGTGGCGACGGTGACCTTCTCCTGGCAGTTGGACAGGAAGGCGGCGCGGTCGGCATCCGTGGTCAGCTGGTAGTAGCGCAGCCCCGCAAAGGACATGATGCGGCCGGCGATGTTGTTGATCTTCTCGTTGCGCAGCACGCAGTCCAGAAGGCCGGCAGCGTCCAGACCGGCCAGTTTGCCTTCATAATCGGCGGCAAAGGCGGCGCATTCCTGGTCCAGCCAATCCAGATCGCGCTCCAGCTCGGGGGCGTCTTCGGAGGCGTAGAGATCAGTCAGATCCCATTCCGGCAGTTTGCCGAGGCCGTCAGACCCGGCAGAGGCATTGGCGTCGAGGACAGGGAAGGGGAGCTGGAACATGCGTGCACCTCAAATTAAATGCGTGGGTTTGTTGCCCAACATCTATGCGGCACTGCGGGTGAGGACAAGCGCGGCTCAGCGCCTTTCGGTGAAGAGGGTTTCCAGACGGTCAAAGACCCGCGCGCGGATGTCCGGTGTTTCCATCAGAACCTCGTGCCGGCCCTTGGGCACCATAATCAGTTCGCCGTTGTCCCAGCGCGCCATGCGGTCGTGGATGGCGGGCGTGTCGACGATGTCTTCGTCCGAGCCGAGAAAGGTGACACAGGGAATGCCAGGCGAGGGGCGGGCGGCCAGCAGACGGCACTCGCGCATGGATTCGCCCAGCCAGTCGATGCTGGGCCCGCCAAGGTTCAGGCCGGGTTGAGCGGTCAGCTGGGTCTGCATCATGGCAAACATCACCGGATCGCCGGTCAGCAAATTATCCTCAAATTCGGTGCCATGCACGTAAGGGTCGATAGAGGTGGTGGGCAGCAGCCGGTTGCCCTGGCCGAGGCGAGGCGCGAGGGCCGAAACCACTTGTGCCACTGGCCGCAGCCAGGGCGACATGTGAATGCCCCACATCGGACCGGTAAATGCACAGGTTTCAACCGGCGCGCCAGCCATGACCCAGCGCAGCCCGATGGCACCGCCCATGGAGTGTGCCAGAAGGTGCCAAGGCTGCGGCAGGTCCAGCACCGCGGCCAGCTCAACCGCGGCGGCGATGTCTTTCTGATAGTCGATGAAACGGCCCACATGGCCCAGACGGCGGTCGTCCAGTAGCCGGTCGGCCAGCCCCTGGCCGCGCCAGTCGATGGTCAGAACGGCATAGCCGCGGGCGGTGAATTCTTTTGCGGCGGGCCCGTATTTTTCGATGTATTCTGTGCGGCCTGGAAACAGGAAAATTGTGCCGCGAGAGCGGCCTTCGGGGCGCCAATGGCCCACGCGGATGCGCAGGCCATCGCTGGTGATCAGCCAATGAGCCGCACCGCCGTCCGGGCCTTCCGCGATCTCAGCGAAATAGGGGGCGGGGGCGGGATCCATCGGGCTGCCGTCGTGCATCAGGCCAGGGCCGAGGCCAGTTTCATCGCGGTGCCCATGTCACCGTCGATGGTCAGCTTGCCGGTCATGAAGGCAGAGGTCGGGTTCAGCTCGCCGCTGAGAATTTCCTGGAATGTGTCCGCATCCGCGCTCAGGGTTACGTCGGTCTCTTCGTTGCTGACGCGCACGCCGTCTCCATCCAGCACCAGCGCGCCCAGACCCTCGATTTCAAACTTGGCCGAGGCATCAAAGCCACCTGTGCCCAGTTTCTCGCCGAGGGCCTCTGCGGCTTTGGTCAGAATATCGCTCATCAATCGTCCTCTTGTTCAGCACTGCGCAGGCTTGCACATCTCTGTGACACACCCAAGTCTTTGACTGGTATTTCAAGCCCGCAGCGTTACACTGAAAGGCATCATGGCGGCAATCGTTCCCAATCTCAAAGCTACCGTGGCGGCAACGCTGGCAACAGTCCTGTTTTCCGTGCCTTTTGAGGTATCTGCCGCAGAACAGCCCGCTGAGGCAGAGCTGCTGCAGTCCCTGACGCAGGCGGATCCCGGCGAGGCGGTGTCGATTGCGCGGGAATTGGAATCAGCCTGGGACAAGAGCGGATCGGCCGCGATGGACCTGCTGCTGCGGCGCGGGCGCGACGCGATGGAGCGGGGCGACCTGCGGGAAGCCATCGAACACCTGACCGCACTGACCGATCACGCGCCGGATTTTGCGCAGGGCTGGTATGAACGCAGCCGCGCCTATTTCGCCTCGGATCTTATGGGGCCCGCCGTGGCCGATCTGGAACGCGCATTGGCGCTGAACCCCAATGACTATAACGCCATTTACGGGCTGGGCGTGGTGCTGGAGCATTTCGGCGATGCCAAATCCGCCCACGAGGCCTATACCCGCGCGCAGTCTATACATCCCCACCACGAGGAAGTAACCAAGGCGCTGGAACGATTGAAACCCGTAGTTGCGGGCAAGAAACTGTAAGGCCCCGCGGGCCATGGGGGCAGATGCTATGACAGGCGCATCACGGGTTGTTGCCGTGCTCGGCCCGACCAATACGGGCAAAACCCATTACGCAATCGAACGCATGCTGGGCCACCGCACCGGCATCATGGGCTTTCCGCTGCGCCTTCTGGCGCGCGAGGTCTATGACAAGGTGGTCGCCGCACGCGGGCCCTCGGTTGTTGCGCTGGTCACCGGTGAAGAGCGTATCGTGCCGCCGCGCGCGCAATATTGGATCTGTACGGTTGAGGCGATGCCCGAGGCCATGGGCTGTGATTTCCTTGCCATTGACGAGATCCAGCTCTGTGCCGATCCTGAGCGCGGCCATGTCTTCACCGACCGGCTGCTGCGTGCGCGCGGGCTGAACGAGACACTGTTCCTGGGCGCGGACACCATGCGCGGGCCAATCAAGGCGCTGGTGCCGGAAGCGCAATTCGTGCGCCGCGAGCGGCTGTCGGATCTGGTCTATGCAGGATCCAAGAAAATCAGCCGCATGCCGCCGCGCAGCGCCATTGTCGGCTTCTCGGTTGATAACGTCTATGCCATCGCCGAGCTGATCCGCCGCCAGAAGGGCGGTGCCGCCGTGGTGATGGGCGCGCTGAGCCCGCGCACCCGCAATGCGCAGGTCGAGCTCTACCAGAACGGCGAGGTTGACTACCTCGTGGCCACCGATGCGATTGGCATGGGTCTGAACCTCGATATCGACCATGTGGCCTTTTCCTCCACCTCGAAGTTCGACGGCCGCCGGATGCGGCCCCTGGCGGCAAATGAGCTGGCGCAGATCGCCGGGCGCGCCGGGCGCGGTAT
>CAJXHQ010000116.1 GCA_913054485.1 uncultured Paracoccaceae bacterium | reverse complement strand
TCCCCATATAGCGGACGGTTGCCAGGGCGCCGGTTACGCAAGGACCAGGTCCGAGCTGGTTCAGGAGTTCCGCCGGGCCTTGCTCTGCGCGAGGCGGTGTAACCACCCTCGAACCCATGCTCGTCGCGCAGTCGCTCGAAAATCCGTTTGGCCGTATGCCGCTGCTTGCGCGGCCGCTCCTGATCTTCCGGCAACCATTGATCGATAAGCCCGGTGAACCCATCCATCTTCGGACGCCGGATCGGAGCCGATCTCCGGTAACCAGGTGGGACCGAGAACGCCAAAAACTTCCGAACGCTGTCCCGAGATATCCCGAAATGCCGGGCTGCTGCTCGCTGCTCATGCCCTCTGCGCACGCCAGCCGAACCTTGCGATACAAATCCACGGTGAAGATCCTTCCGCCCTCCCTCCGTTAAACAAAGAAGGGCAAAGATGGACGACTTTTCGCCGCCCGCAGCAGGTTCATCCCACTGCTACCGTGGTCGACTTTCTCACCGCCGTTCTCAGCTTTTACCTGATCGTTTTTGTGGTGATCCTGCCGGGTGCCTACTCCTCGACTGATATCAAATATGTGCTGGTGCTCCACTGTGCTGTTCTTCGCGCTGATTGCAGGCATGCGGCTCTATGCGGGGATGGGCGTGCAGGGCCTGGCCAGCACGACGGCGCTGATTGGCGGCTATTTCACCAACATCCACAAATCCGCCCTGCCGCTGACCGACTACCACGCTTTCTACCTGTTCTGGTGGTGCGCCTGGTCGATCATGCTCGGCCAGTTCACCTCGCGCCTTGTCGGCGGGCCGACCATCTGGAAATTGCTGGTTGCGCTGCTGGGCTTCCCCTCGGTGCCGATCGCGATCTGGTTTGCGGTGCTCTACCACTACTACGAGATTGGCATCGACACGACCGGCATGCTGAACATTGCGATGATCATCGTCGGCATCACCTTCGTGATCAGCTCGCTGGACTCGCTGATCCGGCTTTATACCGACAACCTTTCGCTGAGCCTCTACCGGCTGGGCCGCGGCGTTTATGTGGCGGGCAACGTGCTGGTGCTCTTCGTGCTGACCCTGCTGTTCCAGAGCCAATGGCTGCAGATCCAGTGGATTGGCGCGGTGGTAGTAGGGATCTATGTGGCCTGTCTGCTCTATATTTTGGTCCGCAAACGTAAGGAGCTTGCCGCAATCAGCACCATGCCTGACGGTCAGGACCTGGATTTTGGCAAGATCGAAAGCGTACACTGAAAACAAAGGGCTGCCTGGTTCTGCCGGGCGGCCCGCGGCAGGCAGGAAGGATCCCACCGCCATGTACCGGATACGTCTCTTTGCGATCCGCCACTCGCGCACTTTCGAGGTGGCCTACCAGCTGCTTGAACGCACGATGGTGGCACTGGACCCGCTGTTTTCCCGGATCGGCTACAGCCGGGTGGAAAAGCCGGTGGCGCTGGTCGAGCGCGGGTTTAAGTCGCTGCTGTTCGATTGCAAGATGTGCGGCCAATGCGTGCTGTCTTCGACCGGCATGTCCTGCCCGATGAATTGCCCGAAGGAGCTGCGCAACGGACCCTGCGGCGGGGTGCGGCCCGGAGGGTTTTGCGAAGTGAAGCCCGAGATGAAATGCGTATGGTCCCTGGCCTGGGACGGCGCCAGCCGGATGAAGCACGGCGACAAGATCGGCGTTGTGCTGCCGCCAGTGGAGCGCAACCTGCAAGGCTCCTCCTCCTGGCTGCGGGTCAGCCGCGAAAAAGCCGCCGCCCTGCGCGAGGCCCGCAGCGCCCGCAAGGCCGCGCTGGCCAAGAGCTTCCCCGAGGCGCGCAAGATTGAACCCGCGGCGGTGCCGCTGGCACCTGAACGGGACGAAAAGGAGCCAGGGTCATGAGCCTGAGCAAGGATCTGAAAAACTTCCCCGCCTACGCCCCGCCGCCCGAAGGCCATGTCTCGCACAGCCGTCTGGAACGGGTTTTGCGGGCCGGTAAATTCGCCGTCACTTCCGAGCTGAACCCGCCCGACAGCGCCGATCCGGCGGATGTGTTTGAGGCCGCCCGGCCGTTGGCGGAGATTGCTGATGCAATCAATGCCACCGATGCCTCCGGGGCCAATTGCCACATGTCCTCGATCGGGATCAGTGCGCTGCTGACGCGGGCGGGCTACTCCACCGTCTACCAGATCTCCTGCCGCGACCGGAACCGGATCGCCATTCAGGGCGACGTTCTGGGGGCGGCGGCGATGGGGGTCTCCAATGTGCTCTGCCTGACCGGCGACGGGGTCGGCGCCGGCGATCAGCCGGGGGCCAAGCCGGTGTTTGATTTCGACAGTGTCAGCCTGCTGCGCACCATCCGCACGATGCGCGACGAAGGCGTGTTCCTGTCGGGGCGCAAGATCACCCGCCCGCCGCATCTGTTCCTCGGTGCGGCGGAAAACCCCTGCATCCCGCCTTATGAGTGGCGGCCAGAGCGGTTGGCCAAAAAGGTGGAGGCCGGGGCGGAGTTCATCCAGACAAACTATATTTACGACCTGCCTCTGTTTGAACGTTTCATGGCGCGTGTGCGCGACCTCGGCCTGGACAAGAAGGTCTTCATACTGGCCGGTGTCGGCCCGCTGGCCTCGGCCCGGGCCGCGCGCTGGATGCGCAGCAATGTGCCCGGCATCCATGTGCCGGATGCGCTGATCGACCGGCTGGAAAAGGCCCCGGACCAGGGGGCGGAAGGCAAGCGTATCTGCGTTGAAATCATACAGCAGATCCGCGAGATCGCTGGCGTGTCAGGGGTGCATGTAATGGCCTACCGGCGCGAGCATCTGGTATCCGAGATCATCGCCGAAAGCGGTGTCCTTGCCGGGCGAAGCCCGCGGCGAACCCGCAGCTGAACCAACAGAATCGGGGACTGGAAGAGACCGGGGCCGGGAAACGGCCACGCCTTCCGGGCTGCCTGTGACTGACCCTGCGGAAACAGAAAAACTAACCTTATGAGTCAGATCATATAGCCTTCGCATCCCCCACCCGGGCGTATTGTGAATGGGTCGGTGACGCGCCCCGGCCATGAGGAGGACCATGGCAGAGGCAAGTCGCGGCGGCGCAGCCAGATAGGGATAGCGGCCCCGCGCATCGCGGCAAAATGGGAGGAAAACATGAAGACCAGAATCCTTGCGGCCAGCGCCGCAGCCTTGACGCTTGCCTGGACGCAATTTGCGTCTGCCGATTGCTCGGAAGTAGCCTTTGCTGATGTTGGCTGGACCGCCGAGACAGCGACCACGGCCATGGCCATGGCGGGCATGATCCTTGAATCTCTCGGCTACGAGGTGGATATCAAGCTGCTTTCGATCCCAGTGACCTATACCTCGATGGCCAATGACGACATTGACGCCTTCATCGGCAAGTGGATGCCCTAAATGGCCGCCGATGTTCTTCCATACATGGAGAACGGCGAGGTCGAGGTGGTTCGGCCCGCAGTGGAGGGCGCGAAATACACGCTGGCCGCCAATGCCGCAGGCGCAAAGCTGGGCATCAGCGATTTTTGCGGTATCGCCAAACACGCCGATGCGCTGGACAACGCGCTGATCGGGATCGAGCCGGGCCACGACGGCAGCCGCATCCTGCTGGAGCTGACCGAGAAGGACCGTTTCGGCCTTGGCGCCTTCGAGCTGAAGGAAAGCTCGGAACAGGGTATGCTGGCGCAGGTGGCGCGTTCGGACTCCAAGGGGGATCCGGTGGTTTTCCTGGGCTGGGCCCCGCATCCGATGAACAACAACTTCGAGATGACATACCTGACCGGCGGTGATGATACCTTCGGTCCGGATTTCGGGGCCGCTTCGGTCTATTCCAACGTGCGCCAGGGCTATCTTCAGGAATGCCCGAACGTGGGCAAATTCATCCAGAACCTGTCCTTCTCGGTCGAGATGGAAAACATGCTGATGGCCACCATCCTCGACGATGGCGCGGATCCCGCTGATGCCGCCAAGGACTGACTGAATACCAATGCGGACGTGCTGGACAGCTGGCCGGACGGGGTAACAACCCTGAACGGCAGCGGTGACGCCAAGGCGGCGGTTGTTGCAGCCCTGAACAGCTGAACCAACTCTCTCGTTCCGGCTCCGGGCAATGGTCCGGGGCCGGCCATGCAATATGCGGGCACTGCCAGCGGCTCAGGCTTGTCACGCTTCAGCCGCTTCTTCGGTTTGATCCGCAGGTTCAATTCAAGCTCGCAGTAGATCCGGTCAACGCGTTTATGGTTCCAGACATAGCCTTGCACGTTGCGCAGATACAGAAAACACAGACCAAACCTCCAGGTCCGCCGGTTGCCCCTTCCCGGGCATTTTCAATGCCCTGCCAGGCAGTGGTCAACTTCACACGCCATTCGGCGATTTCTGCCTGCTTCAAGATCGACACAATCTGGGCGTCGCTAAACCGTGCTGTCTGCATCCAAAATCTCCTCAGGTATCCTGCCGGGAAAATTCTACTGTTCAACACCACAATCTTTAGGGGGGATTACCATCGGAATTCTGACTTGAGCAAAAGGGGTTTGTACATCCTATACGATCGATAGGAATAGGCCCCACGACAAGAACTCAAAGAAGCTCACTGTTTCGCGGCTTCGGGAGATGACGCCATGGGTGCTGTCTGGCCCCTTCCCTCCTGTTTTGAGGCCGGCAGCTGCGTAATTACCCCTGATTGCGGAACAAGCGGGTAGACGAGAACATCGCTTCCAATTCCTCGATCCGCTCTTTGCTTTCCTCCCAGCGCGCATCCTGCACCTCAGCGATCAGGGCTTCGACGATCAGCTGCAGAGCAATCGTGGAATCCCAGCTCGAAGGCGCTTCGACCAAGCCATTGAAGGTGAAATCCGCGCAGCGCCCGATCGGAGACCCCCACTGGTCGGTGAACAGCACCACCGTCACCCCGCGCTCGCTGGCTATCTGAGCAAGCTTTTCCAGATGCGCCTCGTAGCGGCGAATGTCGAAGATCACCAGTACCGAACTCGCGTCCATGTCCAGCAGATACTGGGGCCAGACGTTGGCCGAATTGCCCAGCATGGTCACATTGGGACGGATGATCTGCAGGTGATTGTAAAGGTAGTCGGCATTGGAGCGGCTGATGCGCCCGCCGACCACGTAGAGCGGACGGGTTGTATCGGCCAGCAGCTGCGCCACCTGGTCGAACATGCCGGTATCGATCCGCTCCAGCGTATGGCGCATATTGGTCCAGACCACCTGTGCAAACCGCATCAGCGGATGTTCGGCACTTTCGTCCACCATCCAGGCGTCGCGTTTGGAGATCGGCTTCTTGATCTGCGCCGCCACTTCTTCGCGCAGGGCGTCCTGAAGATCCGGGAAACCATCAAAACCCAGCTTGCGTGCCATGCGGATCACCGTAGGTGTCGACACCCCCGCGGCGGCGGCCAGCTTGGTGATCGATTGCAGCCCGCCCATTGGATAGTCCTGCATCAGAATCGAGGCCAGCTGACGTTCCGACCGCGTCAGATCCTCCATCGCGTCCTGGATTTTTTGCTTCACTAGCTTGGTTACAGGGGTCACGGGCCGCCCTCTTTTCTATAGTTTATTACAAGCTAGACGGTTTTGTAGCAATGTCTACAGAAATTATCTTGACATAAATGTTGCTCCTGTAATTAATGTTACACATGGTTGAGATTAATGAGTCCCCTTTGCTGTCTTCCGCAGAAACGCCTGCCGCCCGGATACTGAACGGCAATGGTCCGGCACCGGCGCTGCCGGTTTGTGAACATGACAGCCGTTTCATCCCGGCCGCTCTGAACGGGCTGGGGCTGGACACAGATGCCGCCTGTTCACACGCAGCCTGGGACATCGGCGCGCTGGATCTGGCCCAAGAGCTGATGCGCGCGCTGGACGCGCCTCTGGTATTTTCACAGGTCAGCCGGCTGGTCTATGACTGCAACCGGCCGCCGGAAGCCAGTGACGCGATCCCGCCCAAGAGCGAAATTTACCCGGTGCCAGGCAATGCCACCGTGACAGAGTCGCAAAAAGCTCAGCGGGTGCGGGATGTTTATGAGCCGTTCTGCGCCCTGCTGTCGCAGACGCTGGATACGCGTCCGGCGCCACCGGTGGTGATCACCATCCACAGCTTTACCCCGGTCTACAAAGGCCAGACCCGCGAGGTGGAGCTGGGCATTCTGCATGACAGCGACGACCGCGCGGCACAGATCCTGCTGCGCGAAGCGCAGGGATCCGGTTTGAATTCTGCGCTGAACGAACCCTATTCAGCCACCGATGGTGTCACACATACGCTGCGTGAACATGCCATTCCGCGCGGGTTGGCGAACGTGATGATCGAAGTCCGCAATGATCTGATCGGCACCCCCGCAGGGGTCAGTCGTCTGGCCGGCCTGCTGGCGCCGATGCTGCAAAACATGATCAACGAACTGGACCCGCGAGAGGCCCGGTCATGACAACAGGGAAACAGGCGTGAACCTCATGCGGACATATATCTCGGTCGTGGACCGGATGAACCGTTGGATTGGCCGGCTGGTGATGTACGGCATCTTTGTGATGATGGGCATACTGCTGTGGTCCTCAATATCCAAAACCTTCTTTCTTCCGTCGCTCTGGACGCTGGAAATGGCGCAGTTTGCCATGGTCGCCTATTATGTTCTGGGCGGGCCCTATTCGATCCAGATGGGATCGAACGTCCGCATGGATCTGCTGTACGGCGAATGGTCGAACAAGCGCCGGGCCTGGACAGACGCTATCACCGTTCTGTTCCTGATCATCTATCTCGGCGTGATGCTTTACGGCGGCTACGACAGCCTCAGCTACTCGCTGCAATATGGCGAGCGCAGCCCCACCGCCTGGCGCCCCTATATGTGGCCGATCAAGTCCATCATGTGCCTCGGGCTGTTCCTGATGCTGCTGCAATCCCTTTCTGAACTGTTCAAGGACATCCTGCGCCTCCGCGGCGAGGATATCCCCCGGGAGACGATCTGATGTCCTATGAATTGATCGCCATCCTGATGTTCTCATCGATGATGCTGATGCTGCTGACCGGGCAGCGGGTGTTTGGTGCCATCGGCTTTGTCGCCGTCATGGCCTCGCTGCTGCTCTGGGGCGACCGGGGCGGCTATGACCTTGGCTTTTCCGCCGCCATGAAGCTGATGAAATGGTATCCGCTGCTGACCCTGCCGATGTTCATCTTCATGGGCTACGTGCTGTCGGAGTCGAAGATCGCGGATGATCTTTACAAGATGTTCCACGTCTGGATGGGCGGGCTGAATGGCGGGCTGGCCATCGGCACCATCGGGCTGATGGTGCTGATTTCCGCAATGAACGGGCTCAGCGTTGCGGGCATGGCGATTGGGTCGACCATCGCCCTGCCGGAACTTTTAAAACGCGGCTACGACAAGAAAATGGTCACCGGGGTGATCCAGGCCGGATCATCATTGGGTATTTTGGTGCCACCCTCTGTGGTGCTGGTGCTCTATGCGATGATCGCGCGCCAGCCGGTGGGCCAGCTTTGGCTGGCAGGGGTGGTGCCGGGGCTGATGATGGCCACGATGTTCATCCTCTATATCGTGATCCGCTGCCGCCTGAACCCGGCGCTTGGCCCGGCGCTGAGCCGCGAAGAGCGCGACGTGCCGATGGCCGAGAAGCTGCGCCTGCTGCGCGCCGGCCTGCTGCCGCTGGGGATTTTCGCGGCCATGATGGTGCCTTTTGTCAACGGCTGGACCTCGCTAGTTGAAAGCTCGGCCATCGGCGCGCTGACCGCTTTTGTTGCCGCCACCCTGAAGGGCCGGATGAGCCGCCATGTTTTTGAAACCAGCGTACGCTCCACCCTCGGGATTTCCTGCATGTTCATGTGGATCATCCTCGCCGCGCTGGCCTTTGGCGCGGTGTTCGACGGGCTGGGCGCAGTCAAGGCAATCGAAAGCGTCTTCACTGAGAAACTGGGCCTCAGCCCCTGGATAATCCTTATCCTGATGCAGCTCAGCTTCATTCTGATGGGCACCTTCCTGGATGACACCGCCATGCTGGTGATCGTGGCGCCGCTCTACGTGCCGCTGGTCGGAGCACTTGGCTTCGATCTGATCTGGTACGGCGTGCTCTACACGATCACCACGCAGATCGCCTATATGACGCCGCCCT
>CAJXHQ010000115.1 GCA_913054485.1 uncultured Paracoccaceae bacterium | reverse complement strand
TTACATCGGCATCGGCCCCGGCGCCCACGGCCGGATGATTCTGAATGGTCAGCGTTTTGCTACCGAAGCCCCCCGCGCGCCCGGTGCCTGGCTCGAGGCTGTTTCCAAGGGCTCAGGTGAATCCCTACGCTCCGCTCTTATGAGACAAGATACAGCAGCCGAACAGCTCATGATGGGGATGCGCCTGCGGGAAGGCATAGATATAGCGAGATTCGAGGATCTCTCGGGCAATAGAATCGATTCTTCGAGTCTTGCCCACTTGGAAGATCTGGGCATGGTGACTATTTCAGACACAAGACTTGCTGCAACGGATCAGGGCCGCGCCGTGCTGAATGCCGTTCTTCGTGAACTTCTGACGGATTGATGTGATGCGATTTCTTTTTGCAGGATTGGGGCTGCTCTGCGTCGGGCTCGCGGTCATTGGCATCGTCCTGCCGCTTTTGCCCACCGTGCCGTTCCTGCTTCTCGCCGCTTTTTTCTTCGCCCAATCCTCTGAACGGCTGCACGGCTGGATCATGGAGCACAATATCTTCGGCCCGATGATCAGCGACTGGCAAAGCTCCGGCGCGATCCGGCCAGGTGCAAAAAAGGCGGCAACCCTGTCGATTGCCGCCGTCTTTATCCTGTCTCTGATCCTTGGCGCGCCTGGATACATCCTCGGCATTCAAGCGGCCGTGCTGTCCTGCGTTCTGATTTTCATATGGACACGCCCTAGCGGCTGAGAATCCCGCAGAGCTCGTCCAGCTGGTCCAGCGTGTCATAAGAGATCGTCACGGACCCGCTCTCACCTCCGGACTTGTGATCAATAGTCACCTTCATCCGCAGCATAGCCGACAGGTCGCCTTCCAGCGCAACCGTATCCGCGTCCTTATCCTTCGGCGCCCGAGGTTTAGGAGCGGCCTTGGGGGTCGTCTCTCCCGCGGCTGCCTTTTTCACCAGTGCTTCGGTCGCGCGCACTGACAGCCCGCCTTTTACAATCTTCTGAGCAATCTCCGAAGCATTGTCCGTGGTGATCAGCGCCCGCGCATGGCCCGCAGAAAGCTTGCGTTCCTGAACCAGACCCTGCACATCCTCCGGCAGATGAAGAAGACGCACAAGGTTGGCGATGTGGCTGCGGCTTTTCCCCAGCGCCTCTGCCATCCTTTCCTGGGTATGGCCGAACTTATCCATCAGCATCTTGTAGCTCTGTGCCTCTTCCAGAGCATTGAGATCAGAGCGCTGAATGTTCTCGATCAGCGCAACTTCCAGGACTTCAACATCGGAATATTCGCGGATGATTACCGGGACTTCGTGCAGCTGCGCGGCCTGTGACGCCCGCCAGCGGCGTTCGCCCGCGACAATCTCATACATGCCGCCATCGCGCGACCGCACGATCAGCGGCTGGATGACGCCCTTCTCCTTGATGGAGGCCGTCAGGTCATCCAGATCTTCCTGCAGAAACTGCCGCCGCGGCTGTTCCGGATTGGCGATGACCTTTTCAATCGGAACCATCATATCCGGCCGGCGCGCAGCCGCCTCCCCACCTGCCTGCGGCGGCGCAATAGCCTCAGGCGCCACATCAGCCATCAGGGCGGATAATCCGCGGCCCAACCCGCGCGGCTTATTCTTGGTCTTGGACATTTCTGCTCTCCCCTTGTTAAGCGGCCAGGGTTTGGTTTTTGCTGATCAGTTCCTGGGCCAATGCAACATATGCCTTGGCGCCCTGGGACTGCGGATCATATTGCAGCACCGGCATCGCGTAAGACGGCGCTTCACTGACCCGTACATTGCGCGGGATTTTGGTATCAAAAACCAAATCTCCCAGATTGTCGCGCGCATCCTGCTCCACCTGCTGCGAGAGATTATTGCGGCGGTCATACATCGTAAGAACAACTCCCTCGATTCGCAGACTAGGATTCGCGGTCTGCCGGACCTCACGGATCGTCAGCATCAGCTGCGACACACCCTCCAATGCAAAAAACTCACTCTGCAGCGGGATCAATACGGAATGCGCGGCGATCATCGCGTTCACAGTCAGAAGATTCAAAGACGGCGGGCAGTCGATTAGGACGTAATCCCAGCCATAGTCATCCATTGCGGTTTGCCGAAGGGCATCATGCAACAGAAAGCTGCGCTTTTCATTCGAGATCAGTTCAATATCCGCTGAACTCAGGTCCACCGTTGCCGGGACAATGCACAGGCCGTCAATTTCCGTCTTCCGGATCACCTCTCCAAGAGACGCTTCATCAATCAGGAGATCATAGACTGTTGTATCGCGCTCGGCCGCATCAATACCCAGACCTGTCGATGCATTGCCCTGCGGGTCCAGATCCACCACCAGAACACGCATTCCGGCGTCGACGAGCCCGGCGGCCAGGTTGATGGCAGTGGTTGTCTTGCCAACCCCGCCCTTCTGATTTGCGACCGCGATAATGCGCGGACCGGAGGGGCGGGAAAGATCAGACACGGGCGATTCCTCTAAGTTTCAGAACAACGGCGTCGGGTTCTGTCAAACTTGTAATCGGTTCCGCTTCGAAACGCCAATGCTGCCGAGAGTTATCCACTTCTTTTTTCCAGCTCGCGCCTTTTGGAAACAAAGCTGTGCCATCAGGCTTCAGATGGCGTTCAGAAAACTCCATCAGCAGAGACAGATCTGCCAGCGCCCGGGCCGATAGCACATCGGCCTGTTGCGGTTCTGCCTGTTCAATCCGCTGACTGATCACCTTGACAGGCACGCCGCATTCCCGTGCAGCGGCCCGCAGAAAGGCCGATTTCCGCTGATCGCTTTCGATCAGCGTAACCCTCAGATCCGGCGCTTCATCAGCTGCCAATATCGCTACGACTATGCCGGGAAACCCGCCGCCGCTGCCGATATCCACCCAAAGCCCCTGAGGTTTATCCAAGCAGCGGAACACCTGAACGGAATCGAGGATGTGGCGGGTTCGAAGTTGTTCAAGACTGTTTCGGGAGACCAGATTGATCCGCGGATTCCACTTCCGGATCACAGATTCATAGGCCGTCAGCCGCTCCAATGTTTCACGTGAAACATCCATCTGCTCCAGTAGTGCCGCCTCGCTCACGCGCGTTTCTCCTTTGCACCGCGGCGCAGCCGCGCAAGTATCAAGGCCAGTGCAGCTGGCGTCATTCCCTCGATACGGGATGCCTGGGCCAAAGATTCCGGCCGGGCCATCGCCAGTTTCTGCTGCAGCTCATTCGACAAGCCGTCGATCAAACCATAGTCAAAACCATCAGGGATCCGATGTCCTTCATCGCGCTTCATGGCCGAAATTTCACGGTTCTGCCGATCAATGTAATGGGCGTAAAGCGCGTCCCGCTCCAGCTGGCGGCAGGTTTCCTCGTCGGTGCCTCTCAGTTCGGGAAACAAAGGAAGAATATCTTCGAAGGTCACATCGGGAAATGCCAGAACATCCAGACCGCTGCGACGGTTTCCATCCTGATTGATGCGGATTCCAGATTCTGAGATTCGCTTTGGCGTAAAACTCTCCCCTTCCAGGATTTCCCGCGCTGCTGTCAGCCGGGCCATCTTGGCCGAAAATCGCCCTCTGCGCTCTTCTCCGGCGCAGCCGATGTCCAGCGCCAGAGGAGTCAGGCGCTGATCCGCGTTGTCCGCCCGTAAGGAGAGCCGGAACTCGGCCCGCGAGGTGAACATCCGGTAGGGCTCTGCCACACCGTTTGTGGTGAGATCGTCAATCATCACACCGATATAGCTGTTGGAGCGGCTGAAGATGACAGGATCCTTACCCTGACAGAGACGTGCGGCGTTGACTGCGGCGACCAGGCCCTGGGCTGCCGCCTCCTCGTAGCCTGTGGTGCCGTTGATCTGCCCCGCGAGATACAGGCCAGGCACATCCTTCAAACCGAGTTGAAGGTTCAAAGCGCGCGGATCCACATAGTCGTATTCGATGGCATATCCGGGCTGCAGGATGACCGCATTTTCCAGCCCTTCAATGGAGCGCACATAGTCTTCCTGCACATCCTCTGGCAGGCTGGTGGAAATGCCGTTTGGATAGACGGTGAAATCATCAGCGCCTTCGGGCTCCAGAAAGATCTGGTGTGAGTCCTTGTCCGCGAACCGCACAATTTTGTCTTCGATGGAGGGGCAGTAGCGCGGTCCCACACCATCGATATGTCCGCCGTACATGGCGGATCGGTCCAAATTATCGCGAATGATCTGATGCGTGCGCGCATTGGTGTGTGTTATGCCGCAAGAAACCTGAGGAGCCTGCACCTTTTCGGTGAGGAAGGAAAAGAAAACTGGATCTTCGTCACCAGGTTGGGACCCCAGAGTCTCCCATTTGATCGTACGGCCGTCCAGGCGCGGTGGTGTTCCGGTTTTCAGACGGCCGAGCGGAAGATCAAAAGAGTCCAGCCGTTCCGCAAGCTTGACCGACGGCTTGTCGCCCATGCGGCCGCCGGCGCGGGCGACGTCACCGATATGGATCACACCGCGCAGGAAGGTGCCGGACGTGAGAATTACCGTGCGGCTGGAGATGTTTCTGCCATCCGCCAAAGTGACGCCGGCAACCGCCTCTCCTTCCATCAGGAAATCAGTGACCTCGCCTTCGATGATCTCGAGGTTTTCCTGCGCTGCGGTGGCCTTCAGCATTTCCGCGCGGTAAATTGCCCGATCGGCCTGGGCACGAGGTCCCTGCACTGCGGGACCTTTGCGCCGGTTCAGCAGGCGGAACTGGATGCCCGCCAGATCGGCGACCCGGCCCATGATCCCGTCCATAGCGTCGATCTCGCGCACCAGATGCCCCTTGCCAAGACCGCCTATAGCCGGGTTGCAGGACATCACACCAATGTCAGCGCGTTTCAGGGTGATCAGGGCGGTTTTTACCCCCATTCGGGCCGCGGCATGTGCGGCTTCCGTGCCGGCGTGCCCGCCGCCGACAACAACTACATCAAAGCTTGAATGTTTCACGTGAAACACTCCTCATTTTCCAAGGCAGAAGCTGGAGAATATCTCATCCAGAAGGTTTTCCACGCCCACCCGGCCGACCAGCATTTCCAGCGACCGGATGGCAGAGCGCATGTCTTCTGCGGCTATATCATAAAATTCAGGGCCCCGCAGCAGCACCGCCTGAGCGTCGGTAAGGCTCGATAAGGCGGCCTGCATGGCATCACGGTGACGCACGCGGGTGGCTATCCCAGCCTGAGCTGAACGGTTTTTCAAAACGGTGCTGACATGGGATACCAGATGATCCACCCCCTGCCCCGTTTTCCCCGAAATCGCGTCTAGGGCACTATCTCTTGTATCTGCCTTTGGCAGCATGCGGATGTCACCGTCACGCAGAGGAACGTCCAGAACCTCCGCCGGCTCTGCAAGGAAAACACGCAGATCAGCCTCCTCGGCGCGTTTTCGGGCCAGGGCAATGCCGATACCCTCCACGTGATCATCCGTTTCCCGAAGACCGGCGGTATCCAGCAGGGTGACCGGCAGTCCGGCCAGATCCATGCGGACCTCAATCACATCACGGGTCGTGCCGGCATATTCAGAGGTGATTGCCGCCTCTCGGCCGGCAAGTGCGTTCAGCAGCGTAGACTTCCCGACGTTGGGCGCGCCGATAATGGCGACTTCAAAGCCTGCGCGGATACGTTCGGCGATCTGCACGCCAGCGGTTTCGCGCAGCAAATCGTCTTGCACGCCCGCCAAGAGTGCAGTGACTTCTGGCGTCACATCGACCGGAACGTCTTCGTCGGCGAAATCAATCGTGACTTCGATCAGAGAGGCCGCACGAATCAGGTCGCTGCGCCAACGCTCGGCCAGATGCCCAAGGCCGCCGGCAAGAATCACCTGCGCCTGTTTACGCTGTGCTTCGGTTTCCGCATCGATCAGATCCGCCAGCCCTTCGACCTGCGCCAGGTCAAGGTTGCCGTTCTCCAGCGCACGACGGGTGAATTCACCCGGATCCGCCAAGCGAAGACCATCGATTTTGCCCAAGGCATCTAACACAGCCGAGACCACGGCAGTACTGCCATGTGTCTGTAATTCAACAGTATTTTCACCAGTAAAGCTGTTTGGCCGGTGAATGTCAGTACCAAAGCCTCGTCCAGCCGCAAGCCATCTTTATCCCGCAGTACGCGCAAGGAAGTACCACGTGCCGGCAGAGGCCGGCCGCAAAGCTGCGATCCGGCGTCCAAAGCAAGCGGGCCGGAGACGCGGATAACCGCGACCCCGGCCTTACCCTGGGCAGTTGCCAGCGCAAAGATCGTTTCCATGAGGCGGCCCTCCAGGTGGCCGTCAGGTGTTCATCGAATCGAAGAAGTCACCATTGGATTTGGTCTGCTTCAGTTTCGACAGCAGGAATTCGACGGCGTCCGTGGTGCCCATCGGGTTCAGGATGCGGCGCAGCACAAAGGTCTTCGCCAGATCGCCCTTTTCGATAAGAAGGTCTTCCTTGCGGGTGCCGGATTTGAGGATATCAATCGCCGGGAAGACGCGCTTGTCCGCGATCTTACGGTCCAGAACCAGTTCCGAGTTACCGGTGCCTTTGAATTCTTCGAAGATCACCTCGTCCATGCGCGAACCTGTGTCGATCAGCGCGGTGGCGATGATTGTGAGCGAGCCGCCCTCTTCGATGTTCCGGGCCGCACCAAAGAAACGATTGGGGCGCTGAAGCGCGTTGGCGTCGACACCACCGGTCAGAACCTTACCGGAAGAGGGCACGACGGTGTTAAAGGCTCTACCAAGTCTTGTGATCGAGTCGAGAAGGATAACAACATCTCGTTTATGCTCTACCAGCCGCTTGGCCTTTTCGATGACCATTTCAGACACAGCCACGTGGCGCGTTGCCGGTTCATCAAAGGTGGAGGAGACCACTTCACCCTTCACCGATCGCTGCATGTCGGTGACTTCTTCCGGGCGTTCGTCGATCAGCAGAACGATCAGGTAGCACTCAGGGTGGTTCTTCTCGATCGAGTGGGCGATGTTTTGCAGGATCACCGTTTTACCGGTCCGCGGCGGTGCCACGATCAGCGAGCGCTGGCCCTTGCCGATGGGTGCCACCAGGTCAATCACCCGCGCGGTCTTGTCTTTGATGGTCGGGTCTTCGACTTCCATCTTCAGACGCTCGTCCGGGTAGAGCGGTGTCAGGTTGTCAAAGGCGATCTTGTGGCGGGCCTTTTCGGGGTCTTCGAAGTTGATCTTGGTGACATTGGTCAGCGCAAAATAACGTTCGGTGTCATTTGGGGCCTTAATCACGCCCTCAATGGTATCTCCGGTCCGCAGAGAGTGCTGCCTGATCATGTCTGGTGAGACGTAGATGTCATCGGGGCCCGGCAGGTAGTTAGCCTCAGGGGAACGCAGGAATCCAAATCCGTCCTGAAGCACTTCCAGCACGCCGTCGCCCGAGATCTCCCAGCCTTCATCCGCGCGTTCGCGCAGAATCTGGAACATCATCTCGCCCTTGCGCATGGTGGAGGCGTTTTCGATCTCCAGCTCTTCCGCCATGGAGAGCAGCGCCTTGGGGCTTTTTGCCTTCAGATCGGCAAGATTCAGAGTTTCAACGGTCATGAAATACGGCCTTTTGCCCCCGGATGCGGGGTGCGGTGTCGTGGGTATATGGAAGACACGGGTGATGCCCGGACGGGCCCGTTGCAGAGCTACATAAGGGGCCGGCCCGCGCGAGTCAAACCCGCCCTCAGAATTTGAAGATCACAGAGACCACAATCACGAGCATGAGCAGCGTCGGGACCTCGTTCATGATCCGGTACTGCCTGCCGGTCAACCGGTTCTCACCGGCCCGGAAATCGCGGCTGCGGGCCGCCAGCCAGTGATGGAACCCGGTCATGGCGATCACGCTGCCCCCCTTGGTCCAGGGCCAGATGTAGGCCCAGTCCACGATCCCAGGCGTGAAAACAATGAGAAGGCCAGCCGCCCAGGCAGTCAGCATAGCCGGGCGCATGATAAAGCGCAGGAGCTTGTCTTCCATGGTCAGGAAGATCGGCGAAGCACCATCCACTTTCTCAGCCTCCTCCACGTGATACACGAACAGACGGGGCAGGTAGAACAGCCCCGCCATCCAGCTGAGCACAGCCATGATGTGAAGCGAGAGGGCGTAAGGATAAAGCGTGTAGAGCAGATCGCTTAGGTCCAAGGGACGTACTCCGGGAAAATTC
>CAJXHQ010000114.1 GCA_913054485.1 uncultured Paracoccaceae bacterium | reverse complement strand
GATAATGCCAAAGGCGTGCTGGATGCCATGCATCTGCAGCGTTTTGACGAAGGCTTCTTCGGTGGTCATTTTCATGGTGGCGGCTCCTTGGAAACGCAGAGTGGGGCCCGGTCGGGCCGAATGTCTGGAACTGGTTTATGCGCAGGAGCTGGACCTAGTTAGGTCCAGAAGATGAGGCCAGATAAGGCCAGCCCCACGTGGGGTTGCTGGAAAAATGAGACTATACGTCTCGATTAGTGGGAGTTTATGGCCTTGGCGACCAGTTCTATGCCAGCGTCGATTTTGCTGCTTGGGATCGAGGAATATCCGAGCCGGTAAAAGTTGTGCTGCCGCTGTCCGGGGGCAAAAAACGGCGTGCCGGGTTCGATGAAGACGCTGTCAGCGCGCAGGGATTCGGTGACTTTCACCATATCGGTGCCCTTCGGCGCTTCCATCCACAGCGACGAGCCGCCGGAACTGCCAGCACCGGAGATCGTCAGCCCGTGGCGGGCAATGGACTCTTCGATCACTGCGCGGCGTTTTTGCAGGGTCTTGGCCGTGCGCCGGATCTGCGCGTCGTAGTGGCCGAGCGACAGGAAATAGGCCACCGTGCGCTGCACATGGCCAGGCGGGTGGCGCAGCACATTGGCCCTCAGCGCACGGGCCTGGCGGATAAACGGCTCTGATCCGACAAGGTAGCCCAGCCGCAATCCCGGAAAGAGCGATTTGGAAAAGCTGCCGATATAGACAACCCGCCCGTCCGTATCGAGCGACTTCAGCGCCGGGCTGGGGGGCTCCAGGAAGGACATCTCGAATTCATAGTCGTCCTCGACGATCACCGCGTCGATTTCGCGGGCGCGGTCCAGCAGCACCCGGCGGCGGTCCATTGGCATGGTGGCGGTGGTCGGGCTCTGGTGGCTGGGGGTGGTGAAGATCACATCCGTATCATCAGTGATCCGCTCGGGCGGCAGCCCGTGTTTATCGACGGGGATAGCGTCTACGGTCGGGGTCACATGGGCCAGCTGGTCGCGCAGTGTGTAGTAGCTGGGGTCTTCAATGGCGGCCTTGCGGTCGCTCTCCAGCAGGGTTTTCACCGACAGCCAAAGGGCGTTCTGCGCGCCAAGCGTGATCAGAATCTCTTCGGGCCTCGCCGTGATGCCGCGCCGGGGCAGCGAGTGCCGGGCGATATATTCGATCAAAAGCGGGTCGTCCTGATCGAAATAATCCGAGGTCAGCGCATTGAAATCCTTCTGCCCCAAGGCGCGCAGCGCACAGAGCCGCCAATTGGCGTGGTCAAACAGTGTCGGATCCGCTTGGCCGTAGATGAACGGGTATTTGAACTTGCTCCAGTCCTGCGGTTTGCGCGGCGTGTCGCCGCCGGTGTAATCCCGCGCCAGCGCCTTGCCCCAATCCACCGTCTCGGCCCCTTTGGCCTGCGGCGTGTAAGACGGCGGCACCGGTGCGTTGTCAGAGACAAAGTAGCCGGACCGCCCGCGCGAGGTCAGGTAGTCATTCGCCAGCAGTTCCGTATAGGCCAGCGTCACGGTGATCCGGCTGATCCCGAGATGCATCGCCAGCTTGCGCGACGACGGCAGCTTTTCTCCCACGTGGAAGCGGCCCGAGAGGATGCCCTCGGCGATCATCTCCTGGATCTGCGCCTGCAGGGTGCCTTGGGCTTCGGGGTTCAGGAAAAATGTGTCTACAGAAATGGCCATGCGGGCCACCTTAGGTTGGACATAAGAGGCATGCAATCTGGACTTACGACATGAAGGTGCCGTTTTCGTCTTGCAGCGAAATTTATATCACTATAAAACTAGTTTTATCGAATCAAACTGGAGCAGATCATGGAATGGGAAGAAGCCGCCCAGGGCTTTGCCGCGATGGGATCCGAGGCGCGCCTGCAGGTGTTGCGCTGCCTGATCCGGGCCGGGCACGAGGGGCTGAGCGTGGGTGACATTCAGGAGCGCACCGGCATCGCGCCCTCAACCCTGGCGCATCATTTGAAATTCCTCTCAGGCGCTGGCGTGGTGGCGCAGGAGAAACAGGGGCGCTCGGTTCTGAACCGCGCCGATTTCACCCGGCTGGAGGCGCTGGCCGGGTTCATTCTCAGAGAATGCTGTGCTGATGAGAGAAGGGCTGCGGCCAATGACTGATCTTACCCAATCCCCCAGCCCGGTGCGCGTGGCGACCAGCTGGCTGAAAACCCCCTGGGCGCTGATCGTGGCGCTGCTGGCTGGTGTGGCTCTGCTTGATCCCGGCAATTTCCGATCGGTGGTTGAATTTGCAGTGGCCGCCTTGGCGCATACCGGGCGTTATATCCTATTTGCGGTTCTGCTGCTCTCTTATCTCAAGGCAACTGGGGCTGAGGTCATGGTTGCCCGTGCCTTCGAAGGGCGCGAGGTGCGGATGATTTTCCTTGCCGCGCTGTTCGGCGGGCTGGCGCCGTTCTGTTCTTGCGAAGTCATTCCTTTCATCGCCGGGCTTCTGGCTCTGGGTGCACCGCTGTCGGCGGTTATGGCCTTCTGGCTGTCGTCGCCGCTGATCGACCCGCCGACGCTGCTGATCACCGCCGGTGCGCTGGGCTGGCCCTTTGCAATTGGCAAGGACGTGGCGGTGGTGGCGCTGGGCCTATTCGGCGGCTTCGCGATCAAGGGTCTGATGGCCGGCGGAGCGTTTTCCAGCCCTCTGCGTAAGCAGGAAAAGAAAAGCTGCTGCGGCTGCGGCACTCCGAAGCTGGACGACAAACCCGTCTGGGCCTTCTGGCAAGCACCGGAACGCCGGGTGAAATTCCGCGAGGAGTTTGTCACCAATGGTGTCTTCCTGCTGAAGTGGCTGGCGCTGGCCTATGTGCTGGAGGCGCTGCTGGTGCACTATGTCCCGGCGGATCTGATCGCCAATCTGGTGGGCGGTGAAGGCGTGGTGCCGATTGCCATTGCGGCTCTGGTCGGAATGCCTGCCTACCTCAATTCCTATGTGGCGCCGCCGCTGCTGGCCGGGCTGATGGACCAGGGGATGAGCGCGGGCGCTGCGATGTCCTTCATGGTGGCCGGTGCGGTCAGTTCGGTTCCGGCGATGGCCGCGGTCTGGTCGCTGGTGAAGCCGCAGGTCTTTGCGGTCTACCTCGGCCTTGGTGTGACTGGGGCGATTGCGGCTGGTATTGTCTTTCAGATGATCTGAGCCCACCAAGTGCACAAAGAACAGGCCCGCGCCGGGAGACCGGGGCGGGCTTTATGTGTCCTGCGCACCCTGCGCCAGCAGCCAGGCGCGGGTTTTCTCGATCCGGCTGGTGCCGGCCTTGGCCTGCGGCGTCAGCAGCCAGTATCCGGATTTGGTCTGGCAGGCATGCGGGTGGGCCCGGATCAGCTGGCCCTCTGCCAGCTCGCGCCGGACCAGAACCTCGGGCAGGATCGCAACGCCATGGCCGTAGCGCGCCGCGTCGATCAGCATTTCATACTGTCCGAACAGCGGTCCCTGCGGGCGGGCGGGCAGGGCGCGGCCCATGCTGGCAAACCAGATCTCCCAGCTTTGCATCCGGGTGCGGTGCTGCAATGCGGGCAGATCCAGCAGGCTGGCGGGGTCTCCCGCCGCCTCTGCCATCAGTGACGGGGCTGCCACCGCCAGCAGGGGTTCCGGCATCAGGCGTTCCGCGCGGAACCCGGGCCAGGGCGGATCCCCCTGCACGATCGCCAGATCGACAAGGGCAGGGTCGACCTCATCATTGCTCATATAAGTGATCGTGTTGATGGTCAGGCGCGGCTGCTCGCGGGCCAGCGCGGCCAGGCGGGGCATCAGCCAGCGGCTGCCAAATGTCGGATAGGTGCCGATATTGAGCGCGCCAAACGGATTGTCGCGGGTGCGCAGCCGGTAGAAAGCGGCCTCCAGCGCGTCCAGTTGCGGGCTGAGGTCCGCCAGCAGCATCCGCCCCGCTCCGGTCAGCTGCACCCTCTGGCGTTCTCGCCGGAACAGGGTCTGCCCGGCCTGGGTCTCCAGCCCCTGGATCTGCCGCCCCAGCGCGCTTTGCGACATGTTCAGCTCGCGCGCGGCCTGGGCGAAGTTTTCGCAACGGGCTGCGGCCTCAAAGCAGACCAAGGCAGTGGTGGAGGGGATGCGTCGACGCATGTTGGACATCCAGTATTGCGTTTACTGCAAGAGGTCTTGCGTGTTTTCGACTTTTATAAGGAGTTGTATCCGGCTTGTATCGCGTCAAATGCAATACCGCGAGTAAAGAGGTGCGCGATGAGCTTTATTCCCCAGATCCGTGATGCGGATGTTGATCTTGTTTCGGGCCAGATGGCGGCCATGCCGGATACCACCTCGGTGGCTGATTTTGTGCCCGGACCGGGCATTCAGCGGCTGGAGCTGAAGTTTGACGTCGAAAAGCTGCAGGACGCGCTGGAGGAATGCCTGCGCCGCGAGGCCTTCATGGGGGGGATGCAGGACCAGGGCTTTGCCGCCCTGCCGCTGACCCAGCGCCCCGGCCAGACGGAATGGACGCCGAATGACCTGTCGGGCCGCTACTGGCTGCGCGGCGATGAACGCTATGTCGAAGAGCCGCGCGAGGATCTGGTGCCTGAGGTGGACTTCAGCCAGTTCAATCCGAAGTTCAAGGGCACCTATTTCGAGCATGTGCACGCCGAGCTGGCCAAACGCTTCCCCATCGGGCGCACCCGGATCCTGTCCAAGGGACTGTACAACTGCAATTCCTGGCACCGCGATCCAGAACCGCGGCTGCATATTCCGGTGATCTCCAACCCCGGATCGCTGTTCATCGTGAACCACCATGTGACCCACCTGCCGGCGGATGGATCGGTATACTTCACCGATACCCGGGGCTATCATACAGCGCTGAATGGCGGAGAAACCCGGCGCGTGCATATTGTGGCGGCGCTGGCTTATGAACAGGTGACGGAATGACTCATTACGCCGGTATGGCGCGGGCGGACCGGGGCAATGCGCCGGTTTGCGATTTGCGGAGCGACACGGTAACCCGGCCCGATGCGGGCATGCTGGCCGCCATGTCTGCAGCCGAAGTGGGCGACGATGTCTACGGCGATGATCCGCAGGTCAACCGGCTTGAGGAAGAGCTTTCGGCTCGGCTGGGCAAGGAGGCCGGGCTTTTTGTGCCGTCTGGCACCATGAGCAACCTTCTGGCCCTTTTGTCCCATTGCCAGCGTGGTGAAGAGATCATCGTGGGCCATGGCTATCACGTCTATATCGACGAGGCGGCCGGGGCTTCGGTGCTGGGCGGCATCTCGCTGTGCCCGGTGCCGGTACGTGCTGATGGCGCGCTGGATCCGGCGGTGATCACCGGGGCGGTGAAGGAAGATGACTTCCACTATGCCATCCCCCGGCTGCTGTCGCTGGAGAACACCCATAATGGCCTGGCCGTGCCTTTGGCAGACATGAATGCAGCGGCGGAGGCCGGGCGCGGCGCGGGTCTGGCGGTGCACCTGGACGGTGCACGGTTTTTCAATGCGGTCTCTGCGCTGGGCTGTTCTGAGGAGGATCTGGCCGGGCTGGCGGATACGGTCTCCATTTGCCTTTCCAAGGGGCTCGGCGCGCCGGTTGGGTCGGTGCTGACCGGGCCACACGATCTGATCAGCCGGGCGCGGCGCTGGCGCAAGATGCTGGGCGGCGGCATGCGCCAGGCCGGGGTTCTGGCGGCGGCCGGGCTTTATGCGCTGGAGCACAACGTGCAGCGCCTGAGTGAAGACCACGCGCGGGCGGAAGCCCTGGCAGGCGCGCTGCGCGGTCTCGGTGCGGGGGAGGTCAGCCAGGCAACCAATATGGTCTTCTTCACCCCGCCGGGCGGGCGCAATCTGGAGCTCAAAAGCCATCTGGCAGCGGACGGAGTGGTGATCGCTGCCGGTGCCTCCGGTATGATCCGCATGGTGCTGCACAAGGATGCGGATGATGCGGCGCTGGAGGCTGCGCTCACATCTTTGATGCGGTTCTACGGCTGAAGCGGGGGGCAAAGCGCCTTCAAGAAGGCGCTTTCTTTAAGGGGCTTGGAAGCCCCTTGGCGCGCTGCTGCGGCTGTCAGATTTCCTTGCGCGCCTGCAGGGCGGCGGTGATGGTACCGTCATCAAGATAGTCCAGCTCGCCGCCGATCGGCACGCCCTGTGCCAGCGAAGTCAGCCGAACCTGGCCCTGCAGAAGATCGGCAATGTAATGCGCCGTTGTCTGCCCGTCGATGGTGGCGTTGAGCGCCAGAATCACCTCTGACACGCCTTCTGCCGCCACCCGGTCGGCGAGACGCGGGATGCGCAGGTCTTCCGGACCGATGGCATCCAGCGCCGAAAGCGTGCCGCCCAATACGTGGTAGCGGCCCCGGAAGACGCCGGCGCGCTCCATCGCCCAGAGATCTGCCACATCCTCCACCACACAGAGTTCACCGTTTTCGCGCTGCTGGTCCTCGCATATGTCGCAGATGTCGGAGGTGCCGACATTACCGCAGTTGAGGCATTCGCGTGCGGTGGCCGCAACCTGTGTCATCGTGTCAGACAGAGGCGTCAGCAAAAGGGCGCGTTTGCGGATCAGGTGCAGTACGGCGCGCCGGGCCGAACGCGGGCCAAGGCCCGGCAGCTTGGCCATCAGCGCGATCAGGTTTTCAATATCGTCGGTCGACCGGCTCATGCGCCCCTCCGGAAGTCAGATCAGCTGGCCGGCTCACCGGTCAGCGGGATGCGGGAGATGGTAAAGCCATTCTGCCGCAGAAGCTCGATCATGCCGGTTTCACCGGGCAAATGGAATGCTTCAAGGCTGAGGAAAACTCCGCCTTTGCGCAGATCGGGCAAGGCGCGCTTCACAAAGGCCGCATTGCGCTGCCCGAGTAGGAAACCGCGGGCCAAGGCCAGGTCGCCGCGGGCCTGGGCGGCGCCGTAGGCCTGCGCCAGCGTGACGTGCTCCCATTCCATCAATGTGCCGATGGCCCCTGCCTGGTAAAGCGCAAAGCGGGCGGCGCGGAAGGCGGCATCAGGCTGCGGCTGCACTTGCGCGGCCAGCAGGTTCAAGACCGCCCGGGCGGCCTCTTCCTGCTCCGGTGCGTCCAGCGCTGCAGAGAGCGCCTCGGGGGGTTCCAGGCTCAGTACCTCTGCGCCGCCGATGAGCCCCAGCGTCTGAATGCGCTGGGTCTGAACCGGGATCACACCCGCAGCAAAATCCTCGCATGGGTGCCGCATCAGCAGCTCAGCGAGACCGCCGTGAGTCAGCCAGTCCGCAGCCTCGGCGCCAAGCCCCAGACCCTCGATGCGGCTGCGGGCCCAGGCTGCGGCGCGCGGGTGCACTCCGCTTTCGGACAGCGGTACCGGCGTGTTGCGGATCAGCAGGCCGGGCGACAGGCGGCGTTCGAAAGCGGCGCGGCTGGGAGCGGTGAAATCACTGTCCACCGCGATTACGCGGGCCGCAGAGATGCGGTCTTCCACGATCGGCGGCAGCGCCAGGATCAGCGGGTGATTGGATGCGTAGCTTCCCCAAAGATGTGAGACGGCGCCGTCCGGCGACTGGATGCGCCAGAAACGGCCCTCGCTGTTCGGGATTGCCGCCGCACGGCTGCGCAGGGCCGTAAGCCGGGTCTCATCCAGGACATGCGGCGCAACCCGCGCGGCCTGAACGCTGCAGGCCGCGCGGGTTGCCCAGGACTGAGCCTGGGCGCAGGCCGGCCAGAGCGCCAGCAGGCTCAGAGCCAGGCGGATCAGCATCGTTTGCGCCTCAGAACGGCAGCTTGATGTCTTTGGGCAAGCCCATGCTTTCGGTCAGCGCGGCCATTTCTTCCTGCGCCTTCTCAGCGGCTTTGGACTGGGCGTCCTTGATCGCGGCGAGGATCAGGTCTTCGACAACTTCCTTGTCGTCGCCGTTGAAGATCGACGGATCGATATCCAGCGCTTTCAGGTCGCCCTTGGCGGAGGCGGTGGCCTTGACCAGGCCGGCACCGGCTTCGCCGGTGACCATCACATTGTGCAGCTCTTCCTGCATTTCGGCCATTTTGCCCTGCAGTTCCTGCGCCGATTTCATCATCTTGGCCATATCGCCGAGGCCGCCGAGGTTCTTGAACATTCCGTGATCTCCTGACTGGGATTTGCCGCCTAGATACGGGCGGCGGCCCTTGTGCACAAGGGCCGGGATGCAAAAGAGAGGGGGGGCTCCCGCCC
>CAJXHQ010000113.1 GCA_913054485.1 uncultured Paracoccaceae bacterium | reverse complement strand
GAGGAACAATCCGCCATCTTCGATATGGCCCATGCCTTCGGACAGGAACAGATCGCGCCCTTCGCGCAGGACTGGGAAGCGGCGGGCACCATCCCGAAGGAGCTTTGGCCGCAGGTGGGCGGGCTGGGTTTTGGCGGGCTTTATGTTTCCGAGGACAGCGGCGGATCGGGCCTGACCCGGCTGGACGCAACTCTGGTGTTTGAGGCGCTGTCGATGGCCTGCCCCTCCGTTGCAGCCTTCCTGTCGATCCACAACATGTGCGCCAAGATGCTGGACACTTTCGCCAGCGATGACCTGAAGGCCCGGGTGATGCCCGACGTGCTGATGATGAACACGGTGCTCAGCTACTGCCTGACCGAACCCGGCTCCGGCTCGGACGCTGCCGCCCTGAAGACCCGTGCGGAGAAAACCAATGAGGGCTATACGCTGAACGGCACCAAGGCCTTCATCTCGGGCGGCGGCTACTCTGACGCCTATGTCTGCATGGTGCGCAGCGGCGAGGACGGGCCCAAGGGGATTTCCACCGTCTACGTCGAAGACGGCACGCCGGGCCTGTCCTTTGGCGGGCTGGAAAACAAGATGGGCTGGAAAAGCCAGCCCACCGCGCAGGTGCAGTTCGACGATTGCAAGATCCCGTCGGGCAACCTGGTGGGCGAGGAAGGCAAGGGCTTCAAATACGCCATGATGGGTTTGGACGGCGGGCGGCTGAACATCGCCTCCTGCAGCCTGGGTGCCGCGCAGCAGGCGCTGAACCTGACGCTGCAGTACATGTCCGAGCGCAAGGCCTTCGGCAAATCCATCGACCAGTTCCAGGGGCTGCAGTTCCGGCTGGCGGATATGGAGATCGAACTGCAGGCGTCCCGCGTCTTCCTGCGGCAGGCGGCCTGGAAGCTGGACAATGGCGCGCCGGATGCCAGTAAGCACTGCGCCATGGCGAAGAAATTTGTCACCGAGGCCGGGTCGAAGATCGTCGACCAATGCCTTCAGCTGCATGGCGGCTATGGCTACCTCGCCGATTACGGCATCGAGAAGCTGGTCCGCGATCTGCGGGTGCATCAGATCCTGGAAGGCACCAATGAGATCATGCGCGTGATCGTGGCCCGGCATATGCTGGCCGAAAACGGCTGAGGGAATCGCAACCCATGAGCGACATCAACATCCGCACTGCCGGTTCTGCCGGCCGCATCACCCTGACCCGCCCCAAGGCGCTGAACGCGCTCTCCTACGAGATGTGTCTGGCCATCGACGCCGCCCTCAAGGACTGGGCCGGAGACGCTAACATTAAGCTGGTTGTCATTGATGCAGAAGGGGAAAAAGCCTTCTGCGCCGGCGGTGACATCCAGGAGATGTACCACACCGGCACTCAGGGCGATTACAGTTACGGTCGCCGGTTCTGGAGCGACGAATACCGCATGAACGCGCGGATCGCCGAATATGCCAAGCCGATTGTCAGCTTCCTGCAAGGCTTTACCATGGGCGGCGGCGTCGGCGTCGGCTGCCATGGGTCGCACCGGGTGGTCGGGGACAGCAGCCAGATCGCCATGCCCGAGGTTGGCATCGGCCTGGTGCCGGATGTGGGCGGAAGCCTGATGCTGGCGCTGGCACCGGGGCGCCTTGGCGAATACCTCGGCACCACCGCGGCGCGGATGGGCGCAGGCGATGCGGTCTTCGCCGGCTTTGCCGATCACTTCATCCCGGAAGGTCAATGGCCCGCTCTGATTGCCGCGCTGGAAGAGACCGGCGATGCCACGCTGGTGGAGGCCGCCGCGGCAGAGCCTCCCGCAGGACAGCTGGCCGCACAGCTGGCTGAAATCAGTGCGCATTTCAGCGGCGATGACCTGGCAGCCATAAAGGAAAGCCTGACAGAGGATGGTGGCGAACTCGCCCAGGGCGCACTGAAGGAGCTCAGCAGAAACGCACCACTTTCAATGGCTTGCACGATGGAGATGATCCGCCGCCTGCGCAGCGGCCCGCTGACCATCCGCACCGCGCTGGAGATGGAGTACCGCTTCACCCGCCGCGCGATGGAACATGGTGATTTCCTGGAGGGCATCCGCGCCCTGATCATCGACAAGGACCGCAGCCCCAAGTGGCAATATGCGGATCAGAAAGTCCCCGCCAGCGCAGTCAGCGGCATGCTGGCCCCGCTCGGGGAGAAGGCTTTGCGTTTCGAGGAGGAGTACCAATGAAGATCGGGTTTATCGGGCTTGGCAACATGGGCGGGCCAATGGCCGCCAACCTGGCCAAAGCAGGCCATCAGGTCATCGGGTTCGACATGGCACAGGTGGAGATCGAGGGCGTTGCCATGGCCTCCTCTGCCGCGGTTGCGGCTCAGGGCGCCGAGGTGGTGATCACCATGCTGCCCAACGGTGTAATCCTGCAAACGGTCGCCGCCGAAATCATCCCCGTCATGGACAAGGGCGCGCTGTTTGCCGATTGCTCCACCGTCGATGTGGGCTCTGCCCGCACGGTGGCGGCCAAGGCGGAAGAGGCCGGGCTGCTGTCGATCGACGCGCCGGTTTCCGGTGGCATTACAGGCGCTTCTGGCGGTACGCTCACCTTCATGGCTGGCGGATCGGACGCGGCTTTTGCCAAGGTCGCGCCGCTCTTGGACATCATGGGCCAGAAAGCGGTGCATTGCGGTGCGGCCGGGGCCGGTCAATCTGCAAAGATCTGCAACAACATGATCCTCGGCGCCACCATGATCGCCACCTGCGAGGCCTTTGCGCTGGCCGACAAGCTGGGGCTGGACCGGCAGAAGATGTTCGACGTGGTCTCCACCTCCTCCGGCTACAGCTGGTCGATGAACGCCTATTGCCCGGCACCGGGCGTGGGCCCTGAAAGCCCCGCCGACAACGATTACAAACCGGGCTTTGCAGCAGATCTGATGCTGAAGGACCTGCGCCTTGCGCGCCGCGCCGCTGAAGAGGCGGATGCCGACACGCCAATGGGCCGACTGGCAGAGCGCATTTATTCGGAATTCGTCGAAGAAGAAGACGGCGAAGGCAAGGATTTCTCCGCCATGCTGCCGCGGCTCGCGAAACGCGGCCACGAATAGAACATTGTAACTTCAAATAGTAAGGGCCGCATTCTCATGCGGCTCTTACAGCTTTATGAGGGGCGGATCACTTCGCCTTTACCCTCAGAGGCCAGCGCCTTCACATAGAGCTGTGCGGCCTCTGCGGCAGGCAACCCCTGCTCGCCCCAACCGGATTTGATGGCGGTTTCCAGCACCAGCGGCGGGCTCACCACGTTCAGTTTCAGCCCGCGCGGCAGGTCCAGCGCCGCCGCACTGGCAAAGCCCTGCACCGCGCAGTTCAGCGTGGTGATCAGCACGGAGGCGGGCATCGGATGCCCGGCCATGATGCCGCTGGTCAGAACCATGGACCCGCCATCGTTCAGGTAGTCCCGGCCCAGCCGCACAAGGTTCGCTTGCCCCATGAACTTGTTGCTAAGGCCAAAGGCGTAATCCTCGTCCAACAGCGCATCCAGCGGCCCGAAAGCGCCGCTGCCGATGGCCGAGACAGTCGCATCCACCTTGCCCACGGTCTCGAACATCGCCACGATTGAGGCCTTGTCGCTCAGGTCAACTTTCACCGCGCTGCTGCGCGATGCCACGATCATCTAATGCCCGGCGCTCAGCGCCTCAGCCACTGCGCCGCCAATGGTGCCGGTGCCGCCTACCAGAAGAATTTTCATTCTCGCTCCTTTCCTGTCTGCGTCTGAAGCTCAGATAGGAAATTGCACCCGTCGCGATAATCGCCGCATTGTGCAAGTGACTATCCCATCTGGAAGGACAAATGGATCGGATCGACATGATGCGCGCCTTCCGCGCAGTGGCACAGGCCGAAGGCTTCGCCCCGGCCGCGCGCGAGCTGGGCATTTCCACCTCGGCGCTCAGCCGCCAGATCGCGGCGCTGGAAGACTGGCTGGGCAGCCAGCTGTTCCACCGCACCACACGGCAGGTGCGGCTGACCGCCTCCGGTGAGGCTTATTTGGAGCAATGCGACCGTATCCTTGGGGCGCTGCGAGACCGAGCTGATCCTGGCCGCCGCCCCGGACGACCTGGCGCAGCATCCGGCCCCGCAGCGCCCCGAGGATCTGACAGCGCATCACTGCATTCAGGATGCCGCCGGCCAGCGCGCCAACCGCTGGGAGCTCCGTGACGGCGGCAAGCCCGTGACGGTTCCGGTCGGCGGCAATGTTAAGGTAAACTAGGGCGAGGCGCCGCTGCCTTTGCGCCCAAGGGATTCGGCATCGCCCGCTTGCCCGCCTTTTTCTTTCAGGACCACCTCGCCAGCGGTGCCCTGCAAGAAGTTCTGCCCGCCTTCCGCCAGCCGCCTGTGGGCATCTACGCGGTCTTCCCGCCCTCCCGCCATCATAGCCCGGCGGTGCGCGCGCTGGTCGACCACCTGGTGCAAACAGGCAAGGCTGATGCGACCGCTGTCGCAAACGGGCCAGACGCCCCTTGATCCCGCCCTAGGCTGAAGAAACTTGAACGGAGCTCCGCATGCCCTTGCCTTTCCACGAATTCACCGCCCAGCTGACCTATGACGCGCTGCCGGACGCCGCACTTAAAGTTATGCGGCGCAGTTTTCTGGACACCATGGGCGTGGCCGCAGTGGGTTCCACCACACCGCTGTCGGACATCTCGCGCAGGGGCGCGGCGGCAATGTTCGGTGTCACCGAAGCGGGTCCTGCGCGCATGCTGATGGACGGCCGCAGCGTTAGCCCCGCCGGGGCCGCCATGGCCGGGGCCTTCACCGTGGACAGCGTCGACGCGCATGACGGCTCCTCGCCCTGCAAGGGCCACGCCGGCTCGGCCATTTTCCCGGCCCTGATGGCGGTGGCGGATGCCGAGGCCGCGAAGGGCCGCGCGCAGGACGGGCGCAGCTTTGCCACGCTCTTGGCCGCCGCCTACGAGGTCAGCTACCGCGCGGGCCTTGCCCAGCATGCCACTTGCGCCGATTACCACACCTCGGGCGCCTGGACCGCTGTCGGCGTCGCCGCCGCAGCAGCCCGGCAGATCGGCTGCAGCACAGACCAGATCCGCCATGCAGCAGGCATCGGCGAATACCACGGGCCGCGCAGCCAGATGATGCGCTGCATCGACCATCCCACCATGCTGCGCGACGGGGTCGGCTGGGGCGCGCCCTCAGGTGTCACCGCCGCTTACCTGGCGCAACTCGGCTTCACCGGTGCACCGGCACTGACTTGCGAAGGCGAGGATGCGGCAGAGTTCTGGACCGATCTCGGCTCCGCCTGGCGGCTGGTCGAAGACACTCACTACAAACCCTACCCCTGCTGCCGCTGGGCGCACCCCTCGCTGGACGCCGCCGCAGCGCTGATGCAAGCGCACGGGCTGACCCACGAACAGATCGCAAAGGTTGAGATCCGGACCTTCCACAACGCCACCCGCCTCGCCGGGCAGGAACCGGCCAGCCCTGACGAGTTTGCCTACTCCATCGCCTTCCCCGTCGCTGCAATGATCGTGCGCGGCCAGGTCGGGATCGAAGAGCTCGCCCCGCGCACCCTGCAAGACCCTGAGATCCTGCGCATCTCGCGCGCCACCACGCTGATCGACGATGACCATTTCACCGCAATCAGCGTTGGCAAACGCTGGGCCGAGGTGACGCTGGTGCTGCAGGACGGCACCCGTCTGACGTCCGAGCCGCGCACCCCGCGCGGAGACACTGACCTGCCGCTGAGCGATTCTGAGATCTCGGAAAAATTCCACCTTTTCACCGATCCTGTCCTGGGCCGCCCCCGGGCCTCTGAGATCGAGGATCTGGCCAGCCGCTTTGATACTCTGGACACGGCCGGCTTTGCCCGGCTGTTGGATCTCTGCCTGACTGCGGCGTGAGGATCGCCGGCTACTTTCCTGACATCGCAAGTAAAATCTGCCGGGTCTCTGCGTCGGCCGGGAACATCAGTTCCACCTTCAGTTCAGACATTGCCAGATCGCCCGTCGATCCGAACTGCGCGATAGTCGAAAAGAACGATAGCACCCGGCCTTGCAGCCGGTAGCGCGCCGGGATCACAGCAGACAGGGTGCCGCCCGGCTCGCGCACGCGCGCCTGCAAGGTCTGCACCGCCGCCTCCAGCACCGGATCGCGCCCGAAATGCGCCAGCTCTGTGCGTAAACGGCTGAGCATATGCTGCTCCACCTCCTCCAGGTTTTCCAGCGCCTGGCGCAGGGCCGCATTGCCGGTCAGCGCCTGCAGCAGACTGCCGCCGATGCTCAGCCCCACAGCCCCCAGCAGCAGGCCCGCCGGGGCGTTTACCGCCTCCAGCCGCCAGTGCCGGTCCAGCGCCATCGCCGGATAGGGCGCGTGCTTGTCCAGCATGTAGCCTACCGCCTCGCGCAGCGGGGCCAGCTCCGCATCCTCCCGCTCCCGGCGCTCATAGGCAGGGGCCATTCCCGCCGCCGTCAGCAGATGATTGCGCCCGCCGCCCGGCACCTGCATCTCCTCACAAAGCCGCAGCACCATGCCCCGGCTGGGCCGCGCGCGGCCGGTTTCCAGAAAGGACAGATGCCGCGCAGACACGCCGGCCGCCATCGCCAGGTCCATCTGGCTCATCCGCCGGATCTGCCGCCATTCCTTCAGTACCGCCCCGAATTCCGCCATGCCGCACCTCCCTGATCCGCAGCATAACTCCGCTACGCAGGAATGCACTTACCTCAGAGGTAATTGTTTTCCCTATCTGCCCAGTGCCAGCCTGCGGGCACACACAGGAGACCAACATGACGCCAAACAGCACCCGATCCGCCCTCAAAGCCGCCGCAGCCTTCTGCATTGCCATAGGCCTTGCCATAGCTGCCGCGCCCTTCACCTTCCTGGCCCCCGGCTTCGACCTGTTTCTCGATATCGCTCATCTGCCGGTGGACCAAGGCCAGCAGGTCAGCACGGAAACCGAAGCCCTGCTCAGCGCCATCAGCGGCGGGCTGCTCTGCGGCCTTGGCAGCGCGGTCTGGCTCATCGCCCATCACCTCTACCCGCGCGACGAAAAGATGGCCGCCCGGATCATCACCCTCACGCTGGCTGCCTGGTACCTCCCCGACAGCGCCGGCTCCCTTGCCGCAGGCGCCTGGTTCAATGTGGTGATGAACACGGGCTTCCTCGCCCTCTTCCTGATCCCGCTGAGCCTGTCAGCCGCAACAGAAAAAGCCCCGGCCTGACGCCCGGGGCTCTCTCATCTTTTCCCAAATACTCCGGGGTGAATGCGCGCAGCGCAGAGGGGCAGCGCCCCTCTCTTACTCCGCTGCTACCCGGCGCGCGTCGAGGATCTCTTTCAGGTAATGCCCGGTATGGCTGCGCGGCTCTTCGGCCACGGTCTCCGGCGTGCCCGCCGCGACGATCTCGCCGCCGCCGTCACCGCCCTCGGGGCCGATGTCGATGATCCAGTCGGCGGTTTTCACCACGTCCAGATTGTGTTCGATCACCACCACGGAATTGCCCTGCTCGACCAGTTCGTGCAGCACCTCCAGCAGTTTGCGCACATCCTCGAAATGCAGCCCCGTCGTGGGTTCATCCAGAATATACAGCGTCCGCCCGGTCGACCGTTTGGCCAGTTCCTTCGACAGTTTCACCCGCTGCGCCTCGCCGCCCGACAGCGTCGTGGCCTGCTGGCCAACCTTGATATAGCCAAGCCCGACCCGCATCAGTGCATCCATCTTGTCGCGAATGGAGGGCACCGCCTGGAAGAAGGTTTGTGCGTCTTCCACAGTCATATCAAGCACATCGGCGATGCTTTTGCCTTTGAACTTGATCTCCAGCGTTTCGCGGTTGTAGCGGGCACCCTTGCAGGTCTCGCAGGTCACATAGACATCCGGAAGGAAGTGCATCTCGATCTTGATGACCCCGTCGCCCTGGCAGGCCTCGCAGCGGCCGCCTTTGACGTTGAACGAGAACCGCCCCGGCTTGTAGCCGCGGGTCTTGGCTTCCGGCAGGCCGGCAAACCAGTCGCGGATCGGGGTGAAGGCGCCCGTATAGGTCGCCGGGTTCGACCGCGGCGTGCGCCCGATTGGGCGCTGGTCGATGTCGATCACCTTGTCGAGATGCTCCAGCCCTTTGATGGTCTCGCAGGGCGCCGGCGTCTGGCGCGCGCCATTCAGCCGCATGGAGGCGCTCTTGAACAGTGTCTCAATCCTCA
>CAJXHQ010000112.1 GCA_913054485.1 uncultured Paracoccaceae bacterium | reverse complement strand
CCGGCACGGTGGCGCAGACGTTTGTCTTGCGGATCTTTGGCCGCCGTCCGAGCGGCCGGAACCTCGGCGGCCGCTTTTTGATCCCGCGCGTTGGCGAGGCTTAAGACAGCAGGTGTGCTGCGGTCCGGTGTGTTGCTGCCGCCCGTGCTCATATTTCGTCCCCATTGGCCAGAAGCCCCATGTCGCGGGCCAGCACAAGCTGCGTCAGCACCACTTCGTATTTGGCATCCACATGCGCCTGTTCGCGCTGGATCAGCTGTTCATAGATTGTGACCACATCCATCACCGGCCGCTGGCCGGCTTTGAACTGCGCCTGAAACAGGTCATAGGTGTCCCGGCTGGCGCGGGCGAGCTCGGCGGTTTCCGCGGCCTGGCGTTTGAAAGAGGCCAGGCGCTGCATTTGCCGGGCGTGGCCGCGGCGGGCGGTTTCTTCGGCCTCACCGACCTGCCGTTCTGCGGTTTCCCGCGCTGTATCAATGGCTTTCAGCAGGGCGGGGGTGCCCAGGCCCAACGGGACCGGTGTGTTGAGTGTCAGACCGGCACCTGACCCGTCGGTGGTCACATTGCCGGAAGCGGACACGCCCGGCAGCAGGCCTGCGCGCTGAACGGTGGTTTGCGCCACGGTGCGCGTGGCCTCGGCTTCCGCCTTCAGAACGCTCAGGAAACCGGCTTCCTGCGGCGGGGTCTGCAGTTGCAAATGCCGGCGGGAGGCGTCGAAATCCTGACCGGTCATGGCCCGCAGTTCGGCGCGGGCGGTGGCCGCGGCCTCCTGGGCGGTGGCGCGGGCTGATCGCATGCCGTTGATCTTATTGCGCACCACAGTCTGGTCCGACCGGTCGATCAGGCCGCCTTCGACCCGGCCGGTCACAATGCGCTCAAACTCCTGCATCCGGGTCAGCGCGCGGGTGCCGAGCGCGGCTTTTTCATCGCCGTGCAGCCCTGCAACGTAGAGCCCCAGCGCAGATTCCACCCGGCTGTTCATGTCGATCGACAGGCTGACGGCAGCCACTTCCACATCGGCGGCCGCAAATTCACGCTCGGCTTTCTTGCGGCCGTTGTCGAACAGCACCTGTTCGATCAGCAGCCCGGCCACCAGATCGCCCATGTCGGTCAGGCTGACTGAGGGGCCCAATGTGGGGAACCAGTTTTTCGAGGCCGCCTCGGCGCGCAGTTTGGCGCTGATCAGCTGCGATTCCGAGGCCCGCTCGGAAGCAATCAGCACCGCATCGGCGACGGTGTCATAGGCGCTGCCTTCGGTCAGGAGCGAGCGGCGGGTCATCAGTTCGGTAATCACAGCGGAGGCGTCCGCACCCTCGGCTTGTGCAAAGGCGCGGGCATTTGGATCCACAGCCGTTTCCGAGGCACAGGCCGCAAGGCTGCACGCGAATAGCAGGGCTGAGATGGCTTTGACAGGCTGCATCAATCGTCCTTTGCCGCTCCACCCGGCGGAAACCGGGCGGATTTCGGGACCGCAGCGCCGGCGGCGCTGCGGCGCCGGATCAAATGATGTTGACGGTGACGTCTTCTTCGACCAGCAGCGTTGCATCGCTGCCGACGGTATAAACATCGTAGATTTGCCCGTCGATAACCTGCTGGCCTGCCGAAGTTGCGTCGCCGACCGTCACAATGTCGTCCCGGCCGCCTTGGATGGTCAGCGTATCCGTTTCACCGGTCAGCCCCTTGATAACGCTTTCGTCCAGGACAAGATCTGCATCCGCCGCGTGGTTGAGGTTCAGCGCATCAATATTGAATGCGCCGATACCTGCGTGATCCAGCGTGCCGCTGTTGGTCACGCTGTCGTCCAGCACCAGCAGGGTGCTGGACGAGTTGCCGGAGGTGTCGGAATTGCTGACGACCAGGTGGGATCCGTCCGGCAATTCCGGGCTGAAAGAATAGATAGACCCGGACGGGGTCGGGTTCTCGCTGGTGACGGTTCCATTGCTGTGCAGTGCATCGAAGGAGGCGGTCCCTTCGAAACCGGTCACCCCAGCCATGCTGAGGTCTCCGTCGGCATCTTCGAAAATACCGGTGATTTCGGGCGTTCCGATGTCGGTATCGATGCTGACTGCTTCGATGACGGTGGTGGTGTTGCCTGCGGCGTCTTCTGCAGTGATGGTGACGGCGGAGTTGTAGGTGCCCTCGGTGATCTCGGAAGCGAGGTAGTCGATGGACCAGCTGCCATTGGCCGCAACCGTCGCGCTGCGGGTGATGCCCTGGAATTCCACCGTGACCGTGGTGCCGGCTTCACCGGTGCCGGACAGGGTGACCCCGTCCGCGTGTTCGGCGGCATTGATGATATCGTCGCCTTCAACAACCCCCAGGGCCACCGGCGGGGCGATGGTGTCGACCTCCAGCAGATCGGAGGTGGTGCGGCTGTTGCCGCGGGTGTCGGTCGTCGTCAGGGTAACTGTTGTGCTGTACTCGCCGGTTGCGATCTCTCCGCTGGAGAAGGTCACGGACCAGCTGCCGTCGTTTGCGACGGTTGTGCTGTGCGTGGTCCCGTTGATCTCCACATCCACGGTGGAGCCCGCTTCGCCGGTGCCGGTGATCACCGTGCCGCTGGAATGTTCCACGGCATTGACGATCTCGCCCACCGATACGGTGCCTTCGGTGACAGTCACTTCGGGTGCGGTTGTGTCGATGTCCACAACCGGCCCGGTCAGGTCCCAGGTGTTTCCATCCAAGTCGACCACGTTCACGGTAGAGGTGTAGATTCCGTCATCTGGCAGGTCGGCCGGGTCGAAGGAGGCTGTCCAGGTTCCACCGCTGCCGATGGTGACTGTCTGGGTTTCAGTGCCGATGGTGACCTCGACGGTCGATCCGGCCGAGCCGGTGCCAGTCACGATAACAGTGTCATCGCCAGTGCCGCCGATGATGCGGTCAAGGTCGGCGTCATCCACGGTTGGCGTGATAACGGAGCTGCCGCCCCCGCCCTCGTCGCCCCCGGCGCCTGCGAGAAGCGCAGCGCCGCCTGCTGCTGCGGCGCCTGCGGCGCCAAAGCCGCCGAATCCTGCTGCTGCCAGCGGTGCTACGGTCGGTTCGATCCGGTCGACATCCAGAAACACCATCTCATCGTAGGAGCTCCATTTCCCGGCTGTGTCCAGCGGCTCATAGCCGGCGGCAAGGTAACCATCCGCCCGGTCTTCCAGGATCACTTCGACGATATCGCCCTCATGGCTCAGGAGGAGGTTTTTGCCGCCGGTCGTGCCTTCGTTGTAGTAGCCGTTCAGCACCAGGACCTCGCCGCCCTGCAAAACAATATGCAGGTCTTGGCCGTGCCGTTCGTAGCCCTGCACCTCGGCCGCGGCCAGATTCAAAGAGACGTCTTTGGAATGTGATACATAGATCGTAGAGGGCGAACCCTCTGCGAAGTTGCCCTGCTGCAAATTTCCTGCAGCATCACGGACGATATAACCCGTTATGCTCATAATGTCCTGCTCGCCGTTTTGGGCGGAGTTTTGCACCCGCCGCGTTCTGCCTGTATTCTTGCTGCCACTATTTGTGGTCAATTTTAGCCATTATTGTGACAAACTTACCGGGTCTGTCCAGTGGCAGCGGCCTCCGCGGACGGTAAATCCGGCGATCTGTGGCTTTTGATCGCGGTATTTTTTGCCGGCGTGGCCGATGTGCAGCATTATTGCAGCACAAGTTAACGTAATCTTAACGGCCGCCGCGAGTCTCACTGCGCGCCAGAAGAGCCTATGGCCTTACGGGCCGCCGCGGCGCCCGATTGGTGTTTTTGCAAGGTTCGACGACGGGTTGCGGGGTTCCGTTCCGGGTGAGAAATGCCGGAAAACTCGCCAAGGTGTGAACGCTTTTTCACGGTGCGGGTTCTGGCAATTATGAAAAAGTACACCAGTTTCAGATATGAAAGTGTGGTCTTTTGGTGTATGGTTGATGGTAACCAACAGGCTCCGGACGCCTATGGTTCAAAGTATAATCCGTCGACGAGGACGGTTTCCGGACGCCCCACTGCCGTAATCGGCACCGAGCAGATTCAGACTTACTAGAACGATGCGGACATTCATTGCCCACGCAGTGGGCAGGCTCTGTCCGTGTGGCGTCATACCCCGAGGAGGAACCGGGCAACAAAAGCAGGAGGCTTGAACAGGATGAACAGCATTGCGGAACTATTTGCTGAGCACTACAGCGAGACGCGCGAGCATGAGATGTCGCTGCAGGACTATTTGAATGCCTGCCGGGACGATCCCAGCATGTATGCCAATGTGGCCGAGCGGATGCTCAAGGCCATTGGCGAGGAAGAACTGGTCGATACGTCAAAAGACGCGCGATTGGGCCCGATCTTCCAGAACCGCACAATCAAGCGGTACGAAGCTTTCAAAGATTTCTACGGCATGGAAGACACGATCGAACGGATCGTGGGCTACTTCCGCTATGCCGCGCAGGGCTTGGAAGAACGCAAGCAAATTCTCTATCTCCTCGGCCCCGTCGGCGGCGGCAAGTCATCCCTGGCCGAACGGCTGAAACGGCTGATCGAAGACCAGCCGATCTATGTGCTGAAAGCCGGCGACAGCGTCTCGCCGATTTTTGAGAGCCCGCTGGGCCTGTTCGACCCGGTCCGCATGGGCAAAATTCTGGAAAAGGAATACGGCATTGCCCAGCATAGGCTGCCGGGGCTGATGTCGCCTTGGGCCGTGCAGCGGCTGGATGAATTTGAGGGCGATATCAATAAGTTCACTGTTGTCCGTATTCATCCTTCGCGGCTGCGGCGGATCTGTTGCGCCAAGGTGGAGCCGGGGGATGAGAACAACCAGGATATCTCCACCCTCGTCGGTAAGGTCGACATCCGCATGCTGGAGCATTTCAGCCAGGACAACCCGGATGCCTACAGTTTCTCGGGCGGGCTGAACCGCGCGACCCAGGGCATCATGGAATTCGTGGAGATGTTCAAAGCGCCGATCAAGATGCTGCACCCGCTGCTGACGGCAACCCAGGAAGGCAACTATATGGGCACCGAAAGCTTTGGTGCGATCCCCTTTAACGGGCTGATCCTGGCGCATTCCAACGAAAGCGAATGGCAGGCCTTCAAAAACAACAAAAACAACGAGGCCTTCATCGACCGCGTCAGCATCATCAAGGTGCCTTACTGCCTGCGCGTCACTGAAGAGGCGAAGATCTACGACAAGCTGGTGCAGCACAGCGAGCTGAAGGAAGCGCCCTGCGCACAGGAAACGCTGACCATTCTCAGCCGCTTTGCCGTGCTCAGCCGCCTGAAGCCGCATGAAAACTCCAACCTCTATTCCAAGATGCGGGTCTATGACGGAGAAAGCCTGAAAGACACGGATCCGAAGGCCAAGACGGTGCAGGAATATCAGGACCGCGCCGGCGTCGATGAAGGGATGAACGGGGTCTCTACCCGCTTTGCTTTCAAGGTGCTGTCCAATGTGTTCAACTTCGACACAGAGGAGGTCGCCGCCGATCCCGTCCACCTGATGTATGTGCTGGAGCAGATGATCAAGCGCGAGCAGTTCCCGCAGGAAATCGAAGCGCAGTATCTCGACTTTATCAAGTCGGACCTTGCGCCCCGGTATGAGGAGTTCATCGGCAACGAGATCCAGAAAGCCTATCTGGAGAGCTACTCGGAATATGGCCAGAACGTCTTTGACCGGTATATCTCCTACGCGGATGCCTGGATCGAGGAGCAGGATTACAAGGATCCCGACACCGGCCAGCTGTATAACCGTGAGGTGCTGGATGCTGAGCTCAGCAAGATCGAAAAGCCGGTCGGGATCGCAAATCCGAAGGACTTCCGCAACGAGGTCGTGAAATTTGCCCTGCGCCACCGCGCAAACACCGGCAGGAACCCGGCCTGGAACTCGTATGAGAAGCTGCGCGACGTGATCGAAAAGCACATGTTCTCCCAAGTGGAAGAACTGCTGCCGGTAATCAGCTTCGGTTCCAAGAAGGACAGCAAGACCGAAGGCAAGCACCGCGAGTTTGTCGACCGGATGCGCGACCACGGCTACACCGACCGCCAGGTCAGGCGCCTGGTGGAATGGTACATGCGTGTGAACAAAGCCGGCTAAAAGGGAGGGAGCCTCAGAGCAGATGCATCATTTCATCGACAGGCGCTCCAACCCGAAGGGCAAGAGCCTCGGCAACCGCCAGAGGTTCCTGCGCCGCGCCCGGGAGAATATCAAGGAGCGTGTGGACCGGTCGGTCCGCGACAAGAGCATTCAGGGCGGGCCAGAGGAGCAGGAGGGTGAAAAAATCACCATCCCCTCCAAGGGGCTGAAAGAGCCGCGCCTGAACAATTCACGGCAAGGCGGCAACCGCCGCCATGTGCTTCCCGGCAACAAGGATTTTGTTGTCGGCGACACCATTCCGCGCCCTCAAGGGGGAGCGGGCGAGGGCGGCCGCAAGGCCTCGGAAGACGGCGACGGCGCGGATGAGTTTTCCTTTACGCTCTCCCAGGAGGAGTACCTGGAAATCCTGTTCGACGGGCTGGAGCTGCCCGACCTGGTGGAAAAGGCGACGGTGGAAACCGAAACTATCGGCACACGGCGCGCCGGGCTGACCACGGCCGGCTCTCCCAACAACCTCAACCTCGTGCGGACCATGCGCAATTCGCTGGGCCGCCGCATCGCGCTGCAGCGGCCTTCGATGAAGGTGCAGAAGGATGTGGAGAAACAGATCGCCGAGCTGGAGGAGCTGGATCCGCTGACGGCGGAGCAGGAAGCCTATCTGGAAGAGCTGCGCGCCAAGAAGAAGCGGATCGAAACCAAGCGCAGGGTGGTTGGCTATATCGATCCGCTGGATCTGCGCTATGACACCTATGTGCCGGAAAAAATCCGCAATTCCAAGGCGGTGGTCTTTTGCCTGATGGATGTTTCGGGCTCCATGCAGGAGCGTGAAAAGGACTTGGCGAAGCGGTTCTTCCTGCTTTTGCACCTCTTCCTGGAACGTTGTTACGAGCACACCGAGATCGTTTTTGTGCGCCATACGCACCATGCCCAGGAAGTGGATGAGGAGACCTTCTTCTACGCGCGCGAAACCGGCGGCACTATTGTCTCTACCGCGCTGGAAAAAATGAAGGAGATCATCGCCGCGCGCTATCCGCCGGATGAGTGGAAGATCTATGGCGCACAGGCCTCGGACGGGGAAAACTTCGGCAATGACTCGCAGCGCTGCAAGACGCTGCTCCTGGAAGACCTGATGCCGGCCTGCCAGTTCTACGCCTATGTGGAGATTGTCGAGGAAGGTGCCGAGAACCTGCTGTCAAATCCAGAAGCGGGGGAGGATCTTTGGCAGGCCTTCCGGCAGGTCAAGGAAGAGGCCCGCCACTTTGAGATGCAGCGGGTGGCCGAGCCGTCGCATATCTATCCGATATTCAGGGAGTTCTTCCTCCCCAAAGACGCGGGGAACTGACATGATCACAGCTAAGGACAAACCTGGCACGCCACTGTTCGACGGGCCGGAATGGACGTTTGAGCTGATGGGAAAAGCCCGGGACGCGATCGAGGAGATCGCGCTCAATGACCTGGGGCTCGAGGTGTACCCTAACCAGATCGAGATCATTTCGGCCGAGCAGATGCTGGACGCCTATTCCTGCGCGGGCATGCCGCTGATGTACCAGCACTGGTCCTTCGGCAAGCATTTCGTGCGCGATGAAACCCTCTACCGCACCGGGCGGCAGGGGCTGGCATATGAGATTGTCATCAACTCCAACCCCTGTATCAGCTACAACATGGAAGAAAACACCATGGCGATGCAGACCCTGGTGATGGCGCATGCGGCCTTCGGGCATAACCACTTCTTCAAGAACAACTACCTGTTCCAGCAGTGGACCGATGCGGCGGCGATCCACGACTATCTCGCCTTTGCCAAGAACTACATTTCAGCCTGCGAGGAGCGCTACGGGATTGACGCGGTAGAGGAGGTTGTGGATGCGGCCCATGCGCTGCAGGCGCAGGGGGTGTTCCGCTACGGCCGCCCGCCGAAACCGACGCTGGAAGAGCAGCAGGCGATGCAGCGGGTGCGCGAAGGCTATGAAAGCAGTCAGAGCGTGCTGGATCTGTGGACCGATGCCACATTGGGCCGCAGCCCGGAGGAGGACCCGGCCTATGATGCGGACCGCAGCATCCGCCAGAAGGCGATGAACCTGCCGCAGGAGAACATCCTCTATTTCCTGGAAAAGCATAGCCCTGTCTTGGCCCCCTGGCAGAAGGAAATCCTGCGCAT
>CAJXHQ010000111.1 GCA_913054485.1 uncultured Paracoccaceae bacterium | reverse complement strand
GAGGTGAGAATGATGCCGTTGTTATTGGCAGTGTAGATCGCCACCCGGCCCTGCCCGCGCTCGTATAGCCCCTCGTACATGCCGTTTTCCGGGTCGTAGAGCTCAATGATCGCGTCATACAAAACATCGGTGTATTCAGTGTCCCACAAAGCCCAGAGCCCGAGCGCCGCCTTGGCGGCCACCGCCGCGTGATCAGGCACGTAGTCACCGCGCGGCGTCACCGTGTTCCAGGGGTAGCCATCGGAGAAGATCGTATCATAGGTGAAATACGGCGGGCCTTTCACATTATGCTCGGAACGGGCGGTCATGAAACCGGTGCGGCGCCAGCGGTTCTCCTGCACCTGATAGATGCGGTCGGCAAACTCGGCCCGCCAGCCGTCGGTGTGAAGCCAGTCCGGGCTGCTGTCGTCATGCGGCAGGTCAAAGCCCAGCTCCAGCCCGTCCTGCAGGTAGGATTCCGTCACCACGTAGTTCTGTGAATGGAACACCCGCGGATCGCGACCGTCGTAGGGCACCGAGATGCCAAACATAGAAGCCGTCAGAAAGGGCTCCGCCCGATGCGCCAGCACCGGCTTGAAACCCCAGAGTGCGAAACCCTTGGCGGCATATTCCTCATAGCCGAGACGGCCTTCCTGGGCATAGACCGTCTCGCCGGTCTCCTTGTCCACATAGGCGCCGTACAGCAACCCGTCCTCGTCCAGCACATTGCGGAAGTCCCATTTCAGAAGGACGGAATCGATCGTATTGCCATGATAGGGGTAGCGGTTTTTGACGATCCGCATCCAGACCAGGAAGCGGCCGATATCCAGCGCCGAAAACCCGATCTCGCCCGGCTTGTTGGTATAGTCCACCTTGGCGCCCGTCTTGGTGTGATACACTTTATTGGGCATCTCATGGCGGAACAGATCCAGCCCCTTGATGGAGGTCAGCAGAAGCGTCATCCGGCGGTCGAACTCCGGTTTTTCGATCAGGCAGAGTTCAAAAGCGGCCACCAGACCAGCAACATAAGAGGCCGTGTCCCAAAGGGTTGTCGACGGGTAATTTCCTACCGAGTTGGCCAGACCGGTTGTTTCCTGGGTGAATTTCTCGAAATAATGCCAGGCCACTTTGGCGGCGCGCATTTCCCGCTCGTTCAGGAATCCACGGCGGTCGCGGTAGCGGCGCACATAGGCATTCTTGGGCGTATAGCCTGCCGGCTGGGACCGCCCCATGTCCACATGGTCGAAATAGTCCTCCTCCATCTCGCACATGCGGGGGGGCTTTTCGCGCCGCTCCGCGCCATCGGCAAGGCTGGTGGTGACCGACCTCAAATTGCCTCGCATCAAGGCCGGTATATCATCCAGATCGCTGCCAGCGATAATAGGAATGATCTCCTCCTCCTGCGCGAGAAAGACGGAGCGGGCCGCGGTTGCGAGCCCATAGGAGATACCGCCGAGAATCACGATGGAAACCGCCAGAGCGGCCACACCGGACGCCGGAGTTCGCCTGACGCTGCCTGTATTTGCATCCATAACGCGGACTGACCTTGTACCAGAAACAAATCCATAATTATTAGGCAATATTAAAAAAACGGAAATTCGAACAATTAATTTGACGGAAAAGATTTTTTAATTTTCGCGCCTTATAAATGAAAGTAATTTCCGAGAAAGCGAGGGGTCAATGCAGTACTTTCCTGAATTGAAAAACAGCACGTCTGAAGCTTTGGAGGCCGATGACGGGGCCGCGGTTCCCGGCACGGCCGGCGCGCTGCTTCAGGGCCGGAGCGAGCCGGCCTGGGCGCGCGGGCTGTCGCTGTTGTTTGTGCTGGGCGGCGCAGGTTGCGTGATCGCCATCTGCGTACTCACCGTCTTTTTGTATACGCTCGTCTATGAGCAGAAGCAGGAGATTCTCGCACCGCTTCTGACAGCGCTGGCGCTGGCCCCTGCCCTGGGCATGATCATCCTTGAAGCCGGCCACGGCCACGCGCTGATGGGCCACCGCCGCCTGCGCGAGCAGCACGCCAAGGCCATGCAGGCGCTGGCGGCCCTGGCCGGCTGCGGCGTGCTGGCGCTGGTGCATCCGCTGCTGGCGCTGCCTGCAACTGCCGGCATGGCTTTGGCCTGGGCGGCAAGCCGCGGCGGTCGGCGCTTCTTCAAACGCGAACCCCTTTGGGATTTCTTGCCGTCCGAAGCGGTCTCTGTCCTGTCTGGCCGCGATGCCCTGGGGCTGGACCTGGCAGCCCGCCCCGGTCAGGACAGCAGGCTTCTGAAAACCGTGGTGATGGCCATCGCCTGGCTTGGCTTCACTGCCGCCTTTGCGGTCTCTGTGCAACTGGCCGCTCTTGATGTTCTGACCGTGGCCGCCGCACCCGCACTTGCGATCATCACATTGCTCTGCATCCTGAGCGCCGGGCGCTACTTGCAAGCGCGCGCCTCCGCATATTTCCAGCCGCCACTGACTGCAGCGGCTGTGACCAGCCTGGCGGCGCAGATGCCCGCCGATATTCTGGAGGAAAACCCCTCCGGGCTGAACGTCGCAGGGCTCAATGCGTTTACCCCGGACGGGGCGGCCTTGCTGGCTGACATCAGCTTTTCCATTGAGCCAGGCCAAATCACCGGCATCGAGGGCGGCAGCACCGCCGGCAAGAGCCTCCTCATGCGGTGCCTGGCAGACCCTTACCATCAGACTGGGCTGGATATCCGAGGCGCAGCCGTTTTAGAGGGCGAAGACCTGTGGAAACGCTCAGCCCGCTCTCAGAGGGTGCCAGCTGTGTATCTGCCGCCGGTGCCCCATATCCTGTCGGCCAGCGGCGCGCAAAACCTCAGCTGCTTTCACGGCGGCGAAGAGCTGGAACGCGCGCGGAATGTCCTGAAACAGATTGCCTTCTCGACCGAGGCTGCGGATTTTATCTGCAACGCGGCCGATGCCCGCACCCTTTCCGGCAGTGAGCAGAAGATGCTGGCCCTTGCCCGCGCCTTCCTGCTGCGGCCCAGGCTGCTGCTGCTGGACCGGCCAGAAGACGGGGCCGGCCCCAAACAGATCGCGGCCCTGGCTGCGCGGCTGCAGCAGGACCGGCGGCTGGGCCTGTCGGTCCTGATCGTCACCGGGAACCGCAAGCTGCAAGAGATGTGCGACCGTCTGCTGGTGCTGCAAGGCGGCCGCCTGATCGACACCGGGCCGGCCGCAGAGATCCGCGCCCGCACCTCGGCCGGCTGGAGCCGCTTTGTCACAGAACGTGAGCTCACCAGCGAAGAAGCGCTGGACAGCTGGCTCGCCTCGCTGTTCCGCCGCGACGGAGACGCCGCAAACCGGCGCCGGGTCTGCACATTGGCGAACGAGATGCTGGCGCTGTCCTGTCACGGGGTCAGCGGGCTGGATCTCAAGCAGGAACTGCGATTCGAATTCAAACACCACGAAGGGTACTGCCTGCTGCGCATGGCGGATCAGGCTGCCCCGGTCTCAACCGGCGTTCTGGAAAAAGCGCGCGCCGAAGCCGCAGAGGACAGCGGCGGGCGGCTGAACCCGCTGGCCGCCATCTGCCAAGGCGCGATGGAAGTCAGTTGCACGGTAGAAAACGACATGCGGGTGGTCGAGGTGAAGATCCAGACCTACGACCCGCGCATTTCCGGCCCCAAGGAGGCTGCGGATAATGCCGGCAGCAAGTGACATCCCCCCCCTGCGCGAGCCATCCGCCTGGCGGCGCTGGCTGTGGCCGCTCTGGGCCGGGATGATCTGCATGATCCTCACCGCCTCCGCCGCTTTGCTGGCGACGCGCGTTATGGTGCCAAGCCAGCTGAGTTATCCGGGCATCCTGCGCAGCAGCCTGCGGCAAACGGATGTTGACCTGCCCCAATCGGTCCCGCTGAAAAAGCTGCTGGTTCAAGAAGGCGAAACGGTGAAGGCCGGACAGACCCTGGCGGTTTTTGACACCGATCTGATTGCAGAGCAGCTGGACGAGGCCGAACGCCGTATCCTTGCAGATAATATCCTGCGCCGCTGCCTGATCTCGGCCGTGGTGCCGCGCGACAGCGAATTGCCGGCTGGCGGCCTTGACCCTGAGACCGCCTTGCTGACTGAACGGGCAGCAAGCGAATGTGCGGCACTTCTCAACCGTCATGATGTCCAGGCCCGCCGCATTGCAATGGCACGATCCGCCGTCGAGGCCCGCTTCGGCGCCCGTATCCGCCGCCTGAAATCAGCTGCAGCCCGTATCAGCGACAGCGAACGGCGGAACCGGCTGGCTGTACAGATCGCTGTGGAACGAAACGGTCTGGCGCTGCAGACCGGCAAACTGGACCTGGAGCTGGCCGCCCTGAACTCGGATCAGGAACAGGAGATACTTGCACAGGTGAAAAGACTGGAAGCCGCAGTCGCCCGGCAGCGCGCAGTCCGGGCCGCTCTGCGCCAGGCGCTGGACCAGCCACGGCTGCATGCACCGATGGCCGGCGAGGTGGCGCGGCTGCGCCCGGTCGGCGCCGGGCAGAGTTTTCCCCAGCCTGTGACCCTTGTCAGCCTGCAGGACCGCAACAGCTACACGCTCAACGCCAGTTTCAGCGTGCCCGAAGGCGAGGCCAGCACCTTGTCACCGGGCGATCCGGTCATCCTCCGCCTCAGCGGTATCCGGGACGGGTTCGCTGCCCTGAATGCCCCGGTTCTATTCAAAGAGCCGCTGGATCTGCGCGATGACGGCCGCCGGGTTGTCCGGGTGCATCTGGACCTGACGGGTGCAGATCTGAGCGGCTTGCCGCTGGATATGGGCGGCAAGGGTGTCGACGGCGGCAATACCGCCTCGGAAGTCCGCGTCAGCAGGCCGGATCAGCGCCTATCCGGCATTCTGCTCCGCACCGCGCGCCAGCTGCTGTCTGACGGGCTGCCCATCTGACCATACTCAGCAATCGTTTGTTATCAGCATCAGTCGAATTCTGAGGTTTTCCCCCAGGAGCAACCTTCCGGCCATTGCCTTGCTGCAACTGAACCCTTTCTTGCAGGTGCCGAAGAGCATCAAAACGTCAACAAGGTAGGGAAACCAGTTACCTTACGATCAAAAATACAGGATTTTGACCTTAACCAGCGCAGAGCTAGACTATGGAAACGCCCTCCGGCTAACCCCCAGATCCGGGTCTGCAGGCCTGTCCTTCAGAAAACCGGGGAAAATGCTCTAGACGGCCTCTGCAATCATATCTTCGAAGGCGCCGGGGATCAGTTCTTCCCAGAACTCCGCCATTTCGCCGGCCAGAAGCGCGGCCCCCCACCCCAGGCGAGTGAACTCGGCACGGTCGAGGTCATCTTCCAAACGGCTGAGAAACAGCCGCTTATCAGCATCGCGTTGGGTCGGTGTCCGGCTGGCCGCCAGGTCGCGGATCCGTTCCAGCCGGGCGGCGCGCAGACGGCGGGCGCGGTCCCGGGTAGCGTCCTGCGTCGCAGCCCGCTGGGCTGCCGCATCCGCCGCTGCCTTGCGCTCTGCGGCGGCTTCAATCACTTCGGGGTCTGGTTTGGCAGGCGCAGCTTTTTCGCGGTAATCCTCCCGCAGTGCCGCACTGAGGTAGCGCACCGGGCTGCCGACCCCTTTCCTTCCATCAAGATAGGACAGTTTTTCAAGGACATAATCCTCGCCGTGTTCAGCAATCCACTGGCGCGCCAGCCTGTCGCTGACACCGATGGAAACCAAACGCTTATAAACCGCCCCCTGACGTACGGCTCCGCCATCATCGATGTCCAGCATCGCCAGCTGCGGGTTTTCCTTTATCAGGAAGCGGATCTCGGCCACCTGGCGGCCCATCTTCTTGAATTCAGGCTCGAGCAGGATGTTTGAGGTTTTGTTCACCTCGGTGACGGCCGGTTTGATGATCTTTGCGTTGAGGTGTTTAAAGCTCTCGTAATAGGCGCTGCCTTCGACACCCATCAAGCGGCGGAACAGGTCGATGGGCCACCAGCCGGTCGACCCGGTGCGTACGAAGCGGTAACAATTCTCGTAAAGCGCCAGGGCATGACCGGAGGTGAAGCGGCGCTGGATGTTGAGATTGATCAGCGCAAAGACCTTCGGGTCATTAAGTTTTTCCGCCAGGGCCGGGGAGTAGGAATACTCACAGATCCCGCCTTTGAGCTTGGCGTATGACAACAGCGAGCTTACGCCCCATTCCTGCTTGCCCTCAGCGTCCAGCATGTCCCACTCGGCCACCGTTTCCGCGAGACTGCGTAAAGACTGTTTCAGGGTCTCCATATCGTTGGAGTTGTATCCGACCATCATGCAGAGCGTGCGCGCGTCGATCTGGTGCTTCTGCTTGGTGATCAATGCGTCATAGGCGTTGAGCAGCAGAACGTTGGACAGCTTTCGCTGCAGCAGCGACAGCTTGCCGGAGATATGAATCGCCGCCACATGCTTTTTGACCGACTGCCGCCGCAGCGGCCCGGTCAGCTGATTGTGCGGGATGCTATCCTGATCCATTTGCCTGTCCTTCTGGCCCCAAAGGCGGTTAACCGCTCTCAAGGGGATTCTCTGCTCTGTCAGTATTATGTCTTAAAAGGCACCTGTTCTCAATCTTCCTTTGGGGACCCGTTTACGGGAGGCCACGCTCCCGCAGACGGGTACCTTTAACCCGGAAACGGGTACCACACCCCGGCAATCCGCAGTTTCGGAGCCCTTTCTGGGGATCGATTGTGGATAAGTCGGGTGGTTTTCCCCTGTTCAGAGCCTCACCGGACTCCTCACCGCAGGCTGGTGCCCCTTAACCTGCGAATCGGCTCCCCTTGTCCTGTGCCCGGGTACCATTGATCCCGCAAGCAGGTACCTTTGGACCTGAAGCCGGGTCCCCAAACATACTTAAGTATTTGATTATAAGCCTATAACTAGGCGTAAAGAATCTAAACTAGATCAAAGAATCACAACCTATATGGGCGCTTCCGGAATCCCTTTTCCATTGAAAACACGGGGTTTCGCCCGCGAAACCTGCAGCAAGGCACAAACACGTGCGCAGAGAATAGGTGATTCACACTGGACTAAAGATGTGCCATCATCTGACCGATAACGCCTGTTTAGGGCGATCTTACCGAGGCAAGAGATACATGGCTAAGAAACCAGAGGCCCCCCTGCCCCCTTATTTTAACCTCGATCCCGAGGCTGCGGCAGCAAAACTTGGACCCATCGTCGACACTGCGCGATTCGCGAAAGCGGCTGCTTTTGCGGGCCGCGGGCGCGAGGATCTTTCCAAGCGCGGATACGCTCCAGACGGACGCAAGCGTCTCCGCAAATTCTCCACGTGGGAAATCTGCCGCTACCTGATTCCCGTTGCCCCCGCGCATCTTCGGCGCGTCCTGAACAAGAACCCAGGACTCCCGCAGGGCGAGGGCAATGCAGGCGCCCGCTGGTTCACCCTGGAAGACGTCCTGAAGTTGCGTGACCATTTTGCTGAAGAAGGCGTCAGCACCAAGGAATACCGCCCCTACAGGCCAGAAGGTGTTGACGCCAAGATCGTAGCCGTTGCCAATTTCAAAGGCGGCGTTGGCAAAACATCCACGGCAGCCCATCTTGCAATGTCCGCGGCGCTCGACGGCTATAAGGTTCTGGTTATAGACCTTGATTCTCAAGGGTCGATGACATCAATTCTCGGCGGCGATGTGCCGGACGAGTGGAAGACGGTCTTTCCGCTCCTTGCAAAAGATTATGCCAGCAATGTTCTTGCCGAGAACAAAGTCCGTGCGGCGGCCGGGCAGGCTGAGATACCGCTTGATGAAACCCTCAATGAGGCGTTGAACACGGAACTGCAGGATGTGGTTCAGAAAACCCATTGGCCCAATATCGATCTCATTGGGGCGCAGCTGAACCTCTATTGGGCGGAATTCCAGATCCCCGTCTGGCGGATGGGACTGCGCAGCTGGGCACTGTGGGATGCGCTGACGGGCGCGCTGGAACAGGGCGGTGCATTGGAAGAATATGATATCATTCTTCTGGATACCCCCCCTGCCCTCGGTTACCTGACCATCAACGCATTGGCCGCGGCCGACATCATTCTTGTCCCGCTTGGCGCATCTTTCCTGGAGTTTGATTCCACCGGCCGTTTCTTTGACATGCTCTATTCTACATTTGCATCGATCGAAGATGGAGAGAATGAGGCCCGCCGCCGCGCTGGACTTCCAGAGATGAAATTCGAATGGGATGTGGTCAGAGCGCTGATCACCCGGTTCGACGCCTGTCAGCAAACCGATCTTGCCAATGTGATCCAGGCCTATTTCGGAGACGTGAT
>CAJXHQ010000110.1 GCA_913054485.1 uncultured Paracoccaceae bacterium | reverse complement strand
GGGGTCGTCATGGGCCTTTGCGTCGGTGTATTCCCCGGGCTTGGCGGCATTGCCGGCCTGTCCCTTCTGCTTCCCTTCATGTTCGGAATGGACCCCATTTTGGGTCTGGCACTGATGATCGGCATGGTGGCCGTGGTGCCGACATCTGACACTTTTGCATCCGTTCTCATGGGCATCCCCGGATCCTCGGCCAGCCAAGCCACGGTTCTCGACGGCTTCCCCATGGCCAAGAACGGCGAGGCCGCGCGGGCCCTCTCCGCGGCGTTCTCCTCCTCGCTGTTCGGCGGGCTGGTCGGCGCGGCCTTCCTGACCCTTTTCATCCTGGCGGCCCGGCCCGTCGTTCTGGCCTTTGGCCTGCCCGAGATGCTGATGATCACCATCCTGGGTCTGTCCATGGTGGCGGTCCTTGCGGGCCGCATCCCGCTGAAGGGTCTGGCGGCTGCGGGCCTCGGCCTGATGGTCGGCACCATCGGAGAGGCGGACGCAGGCGGCAGCCTGCGCATGGCCAGCTATGACATCCCCTATCTGACCGACGGTCTGAAGCTGGTGATTGTCGGCCTTGGCGTCTTTGCGATCCAGGAAATCGTCTCTCTGCTGCGTCAGGACCGTTCCATTGCCAAGGGCGCGGAACTGGGCGGCGGCTGGTCAGACGGCGTGAAAGACTGGTTTGCCAACAAATGGCTGTCGGTGCGCTGTTCGATCATCGGTGTGGTCGTGGGCGTGATCCCCGGCCTCGGCGGCTCGGTCGTGGACTGGATCGCCTATGGGCATTCGGTGCAGACCACCAAGGACAAGTCGAACTTCGGCAAGGGTGAAGTGCGCGGCGTGATCGGGCCGGAAAGCTCTAACAACGCCAAAGAAGGCGGCGGCCTGGTGCCGACGCTGCTGTTCGGCATCCCCGGCTCCGGCTCCATGGCGATCTTCATCGGTGCGGTGGCCCTGCTGGGCTCCGGCGACATCGAAGTCGGCCCCGGCATGCTGAAGAACAACCTGGACATCACCTATGCCATCGTCTGGCTGTTGGCGCTGGCCAATGTTGTGGGCACCATCCTCTGCATTGCCGCATCGGGCGGGATTGCCAAGCTGACCACCATCCGCTTCACCCTGCTGGCGCCCTTCCTGTTCATGCTGATCAGCTTTGCCGCCTTCCAGTCGGGTCAGAACTTCGAAGACCTTCTGGCGCTGTTCACCATCGGTCTGATCGGCATCTTCCTGCGCCGGTTTGACTGGTCGCGCCCGGCCTTCCTGATCGGTTTCGTGCTATCGAACCCGGTTGAGAAGTTCACCAACCAGGCCTTCCAGATCGCCTCCTTCCGCTTCCGCAAAAGCTTTGAGGAGGGCATGGAGTATGTCTTCAGCCCGATCGTGATCGTGCTGATCGTGATCACTGTGGTCTCAGTCGTGATGGGCATGCGCTCGGCCAAGTCGATCATGGCCGAAGGCGATGTGCAGTCCGGCAGCAAACGCGCGCCGGTGACCTTCCTGCTGGTTATCGCGGGCTATCTGGTCTTTGCCCTGGTCAATGCCAACATGATCCCCGACTACAATATGACGGATAAGATCATCCCGCTGGTTGTGGGGGGCTTCTCGCTGATCTGCTGCCTGATCCTGCTGGCCCAGATGATGCGCCGCCCCGAAGGCGACGCGATCTTTGCCGACAAGGAAATCGCAGGCGAGGACGCCGATGCGCCCTATGGCCTGTGGCCGACGCTGGCCTGGTTCGCCGGGCTGATCGCCGCCACCTGGTTTGTCGGTTTCATCATCGCGCTTCTGGGCTTCCTGATCTCCTTCTTCCGCGTCCGCGCCGGGGTAGGCTGGCCAAAAACCCTGATCCTGACGGCAGCGGGCATTGCCTTCATGTGTCTGATGGCCGGTGCGCTGAACCGCGACTTCCCTCCGGGGCTTCTGCAGGGAGCGGTTGATCTGCCGTGGCCGCTGAAATGACCCAGACAGCCATTCCCTATATCTTCATGCGCGGCGGAACCTCCAAAGGTCCCTACTTCCTGCGCGAAGACCTGCCCGAGGATCTGGAGACGCTGAGCCAGGTTCTGATCGCCGCAGTCGGCGCCGGCCACCCGTTGAATATCGACGGGATCGGCGGCGGCGCGGCGGTGACCACCAAGGTGGCGATGCTGTCCAAGTCCCAGGACAACTGGGCCGACATCGACTATTTCTTCGCCCAGGTTTCGGTCGAAGAAAAGCTGGTCGATTTCAAGCCCACCTGCGGCAACATCATGTCGGGCGTCGGCCCGGCAGCTATTGAGATGGGGCTGATCGAGCCTGCGGATGATGTCACCGAGATCAGGATCCGCGCGGTCAATACCGGCGCGCAGGTTCTGGCCAAAGTGCAGACCCCTGGCGGCGCGCTGGACTATGAAGGCGACACAGAGATCGCCGGCGCGCCGGGCAGCGCGTCGCCGATCGAACTGTCTTTCATGGGCGTAGTAGGTGCGGCCACGGGCAAGTTCCTGCCCACCGGAAACCTGCGCGATACCATCCAGGGCGTTGAGGTCACCTGCATGGATGTCGCCATGCCGGTGGTCATCGCCCGCGCCGAAGACCTTGGCGTCACGGGCTATGAAAGCGCTGAGGATCTGGACGCCAACAGCGATTTCTTCGCCCGGCTTGAAGCCATCCGTGTGGAGGCCGGCGAAAAGATGGGCATGGGCGATGTTACCAATTCGGTGACGCCCAAGTTCGGCCTCCTGGCTCCGGCCAAGGACGGCGGCACCATCGCGGTGCGGTATTTCATGCCGAAAAAAACCCACCCTTCGATGGCGGTCACCGGCGCGCAATGCCTTGCGTCCTGCGCGCTGACGCCGGGAACCGTGGCCGACGGCCTGCTGGAACGGCCCACGGCCAGCCCGGCAGAAGTGGTGCTGGAGCATGCCTCGGGCAGCATCGGGGTGCTGGTCGATTTCAACACAGAGGACGGATTTGAACTGAACGCAGCGGGCCTTGTCCGCACCGCCCGCAAACTGGCCGCAGGCCAGGTTTTTGTCCCCGCCCGCATCTGGGCAGGAAAGGAGTGATTTCATGAGTATTCATAATATCCTCGTCGCCTTCAACGGCTCTGACAGCGCGGTTTCGGCGTTGAAATACGCGGCCTCCCTCGCCCGCGGCGGCAGTGCCCATGTCACTGTCCTGCTAGCCCATTCCAGCCACGAAGTGGTCAACAGCCGCGATGCCTGGGTGCCCAAGAAAGCCCAGGAGATCATCGCAGCCGCCAACGCCGAAATCCTCGACAAGATCGAAGAGCGGTTCAACGCGGTGAAAGACGGTCTGGGCCTTGAAGACCGTCTGAGCTTCCAGCGCGCCTCCGGTCGGGTGGATGCGGTTCTGTCTGAAACCGCCCGCGGTTTTGACATTCTGGTCGCAGGCCAGGACAAGAGCGAAGACGTGGACGAGCACGTCACCATTCACCCCGACCGCATCGCGCTGATGTCCGGCCGGCCGGTGCTGATCGTGCCGCAGGGCTATGACGTCGAAGCCACCCATTCCCACGCTGTGCTGGCCTGGGACGGGGGCCACTCGTCGGCCCGGGCCCTGTCGGACGGTTTGGGCCTTCTGGAGGATCAGGGCAAAGTCACCGTGCTGACCGCCGGCGACGAGCCGCTGGTCCGGCCGGTGTCCGAACTGCTGGCCCATCTGGAGCGCCATGGTGTCAGCGCTTCTCACGAGCCGGTCGAAGCCAAGCCGGGCGTTGCCCGGGCGCTTCTGGCCTATTGCCGTGAAAAAGATCCCTGCCTGCTCATTATGGGGGCATATGAGCATTCCAAGTTCCGCGAAGACTTCCTCGGCGGTGTCACCGCCCGCGTTCTTCGTGATACACCTATCCCTGTACTCCTCTCCCACTGACAAGGTAACGATCAATGACGACCCCCTATGAAGCCCAGGAAAAGGCAACCCGTGCGATGGACGCGCTGCGGGTGCTGCGCGACGAGTTCGGCGACGAACTGGCGAAGTGCCAGACCTCGTCAAAACCTGGCAAGGAAGTGAAGCAGCTGTCAGACCTGCACGACCGGCTGGCGCGCGCGATCACCGCCTATAACCGGAGCGCCTGAGGCCCATGAAGGTTCATATTCTCGACGATTGGTTCGACACATTGCGCGGCCTGCCCTGTTTTGCACGGCTGGACGGGCATGATGTGACCGTATGGACCGATCACGCCGAGGATGTGGACCTGCTGGGGGAACGTCTGGCGGATGCCGAGGCGCTGGTGCTGTTCCGCGAACGCACTAAGGTGACGCGGGCGCTTCTGGAGCGGCTTCCGAACCTGCGGTTGATCAGCCAGCGCAGTGCCTATCCGCATGTAGATGTGGACGCCTGCACGGACCATGGCGTTCTGCTGTGTTCAAAAATGCCTGCCGCTACGCCGTCTTATGCTGCGGCAGAGCTGACCTGGGCACTGATCATGGCCGCGATGCGCCAGCTGCCTGCCCAGATGGCCGCCGTCAAGGCAGGGGGCTGGCAGATGGGTGTCGGCAAGACGCTGCGCGGCCGTCGGCTGGGGCTTTACGGCTACGGGCGTATTGCCAAGGCGGTTGCAGGCTATGCCAAGGCCTTTGGCATGGAGGTGGTCTGGTGGTCCTCGGACGAAGGCCGTGCACGTGCCGCTGCTGATGGTGAAGCCGTGGCCGCCAGCCGCACCGCCTTTTTTGCTCAAAGCGATGTGGTTTCGCTCCACCTGCGCCTGAAACCGGAGACCCGCGGCCTCATCACCGCGGCCGACCTTGCCGCGATGCAGCCGGGCGCGGTGTTTGTGAACACCTCGCGCGCCGGGCTGATTGCACCGGGCGCGTTGCTGGCGGCGCTGAACGCAGGCCGGCCCGGCACGGCAGCCATCGATGTCTTTGACAGTGAGCCGCTGACCGATCCCGCCGACCCGCTGCTGGCGCACCCGAACCTGATAGCCACGCCGCATATCGGATTTGTCACTGAAGACGAATTCGACCTGCAGTTCGCCGACATTTTTGACCAGATCAACGCCTATGCTGCAGGGGAACCAACCCACGTGATCAATCCCGAAGCGCAGCCCTACGGCTGAATTCTTCCGCAAACATCTGGAAACCCGTTCGTTTTGACGCCACAACTGTCAGACGCCATTTCCGGAGAGGCCATGGACGATCTCGACCGCCGCATTATCGCCGCCCTGCAGGCCAACGCCCGCGAAAGCACAACCAAACTGGCCGCCAAGCTGGGCGTGGCCCGCACAACCGTGCACGAGCGGATCAGCCGTATGGAAGAGCGCGGCGTGATCGCGGGGTATTCCGTGGTGCTGCGCGAACCGGTTGACGGGCCGCGGGTGCAGGTGATCGTGCTGCTGGAAGTGCAGCAGAAGGAGACCACCCGCATCGTCAGGCGGCTGGAGGCCTACCCGGAAATTAAGCTCTGCCTCTCGATCAATGGCGAATTTGATCTCTTGCTGTCCGCCGAAGCCCCGCGGATCGAGGATCTGGACGTTCTGGTGGATGAACTGGGCGCCCTTCCTGGTGTGCAGCGCACCAATACCTCGGTTGTGTTTGGGCGGAGATTTGACCGGGAATGACAGGATGACGGATTTTTCGCCAAAATGACAGCAATACCGGACAAACCGTCACTCTGATCCCTGCAAACTGAACAGCGCATAGGTCACGATTCCTGACAGAAGAGGAGACGTGCCATGCAATGGAGCATTTGTGTCATCGGGGCCGGCAAGATCGGGCAGATGATCGCCACCCTGTTGAAAACATCGAAGAATTACACCGTGACGCTTGCCGACCATGATCTTTCGGCGCTGGCGGCGGTCAAGAAGCTGGGGGTTGCTACCAAACAGATTGACGCGAAGGACGGCACCGCTCTGGCGGCCGGGCTGACAGGCTTTGACGCGGTGATCTCGGCCGCGCCGTTTTTTCTGACACCAGCCATCGCCAAGGCAGCCAAACAGGCGGGCGCACATTATTTCGACCTGACCGAAGACGTAGCCGCCACCAATGCGGTGCGCGAACTGGCGGAGGGGGCCGCGACCGCCTTCATGCCGCAATGCGGCCTCGCTCCCGGGTTCGTCGGTATCGCAGGGGCTTCGCTGGCAGCCGAGTTCGACGAGCTGGACAGCCTGCACATGCGGGTCGGGGCCCTGCCGCTCTACCCCACCAATGCGCTGAAATATAACCTCACCTGGTCCACCGACGGGCTGATCAACGAATACTGCAACCCCTGCGATGCCATCGTGAATGGTGAACGCGTGAAAACCGCGCCGCTGGAGGATTACGAGCTGCTGGGCCATGACGGGGTGGAATATGAATGCTTCAACACCTCCGGCGGTCTTGGGACCTTGCCAGAGACGCTGGCGGGCAAGGCGCGTGATGTCTCCTACCGCTCGATCCGCTATCCGGGCCACTGCGATATTCTGAAGCTGCTGCTGAACGATCTGGGGCTGGAGCACCGCCGCGATCTGCTGAAAGAGATCTTCGAGAGCGCCCTGCCCCGTACCGACCAGGACGTTGTGCTGGTCTATTGCACCGCCAAGGGCCGCAAGAACGGTGAGCTGCGCGAGCAGAGCCTGATCAACAAAACTTACTCTTCAGTCATCGACGGCCAGGCCTGGGGGGCGATCCAGACCACCACTGCGGCCGGCGTGCTGGGCGTGGTCGACCTGATGCGGACCGGCGCGCTGCCCGCGAAGGGTTTTGTGCGCCAGGAACAGGTGAACCTCTCTGATTTCCTGCAAACCGAATTTGGCCGCCTCTACCGGGCCGGCGATGTCACTGAGCGCACCAAAGCCGCCTGAGGGGACCACAAGACATGAAAGACAATGCCATGAGCCATGAAACCACCCTTGCAAACCTGGGCCTCTCCGCCGCTGAGCTGACCGGCGGGACGCTGAAAGTCACCTCCCCCATCGACGGCCGCCTGCTGGCCGAGCTGCCAGAGACCCCAGCCTCCGATATGCCCTCGATTATTGCGCGGGCCGCATCCGCCTTCAAAGCCTGGCGCGTGGTCCCTGCCCCGCGCCGCGGCGAACTGATCCGCCTGCTGGGAGAAGAACTGCGCGCCGCCAAGGACGACCTCGGCGCGCTGGTCAGCTGGGAAGCGGGCAAGATTACCTCGGAAGGCTTGGGCGAAGTGCAGGAGATGATCGACATCTGTGACTTCGCTGTCGGGCAGTCCCGGCAGCTATACGGGCTGACCATTGCCTCCGAACGGCCCGGCCACAGGATGATGGAGACCTGGCACCCGGCCGGTCCCGTCGGCGTGATCACCGCCTTCAACTTCCCGGTCGCCGTCTGGTCCTGGAATACGGCGCTGGCGCTGATCTGCGGCGATCCGGTGATCTGGAAACCGTCGGAAAAAACCCCTCTGACGGCCCTGGCCTGCCAAAAGATTTTTGAACGCGCCCTGGCCCGGTTCGGCGACGCGCCGGAGGGGCTCAACCAGGTGCTGATCGGCGGGGCTGATCTGGGCCGCGCGCTGGCGGCCTCGGAAGAGGTGCCGGTGATCTCCGCCACCGGCTCCACCCGCATGGGCCGCGCCGTGGCCCCGGTGGTGGCCGAACGCTTCGGTAAATGCATTCTGGAGCTGTGCGGCAACAACGCGATGATCGTCGGGCCGTCTGCAGACCTGGAAATGGCCGTCCGCGCCATCGTCTTCTCCGCCGTTGGCACCGCCGGCCAGCGCTGCACCAGCCTGCGCCGGCTTATCGCGCATACTTCGGTGAAGGACGAGCTGGTAGCGCGGCTGAAGAAAGCCTACGCAGGCCTTCCCATAGGTGATCCGCAGGCCGATGGCACCCTTGTGGGCCCGCTGGTGGATGAGGACGCAGGTGAAGCCATGACCGCAGCCCTGGAGGCCGCCAGAGCCGAGGGCGGCACCGTGCATGGCGGCGCGCGTGTGACAGAGGGCGTGCCTGCGGGCGGTGTTTATATGGCCCCCGCGATTGCCGTGATGCCGGCGCAGACCGGGACAGTAAAAACCGAAACCTTCGCCCCGATCCTCTATGTGCTGGGTTATGACAGTTTCGAAGAGGCGGTGGCACTGCAAAATGATGTGCCCCAGGGCCTCAGCTCCTGCGTCTTCACCCTGAACATGCGCGAGGCGGAGGCCTTCCTGTCTGCAGCCGGGTCGGACTGCGGCATCGCCAACGTCAACGTCGGCCCCTCAGGGGCCGAGATCGGCGGGGCTTTCGGTGGTGAAAAAGAGACCGGCGGCGGCCGCGAAAGCGGCTCGGACGCCTGGAAGGCCTATATGCGGCGCCAAACCAACACGGTGAACTACTCCGCCGAGCTGCCACTGGCGCAGGGTGTGAAGTTCGACATCTGAACCCCAGCGCCCGGCAAAGCCCTGCCTCCGGCAGGGCGCAGGGTCTCCCGCGCCCGCACGCGCCCGGCTTTGCCGGACCC
>CAJXHQ010000109.1 GCA_913054485.1 uncultured Paracoccaceae bacterium | reverse complement strand
CGGGCAAAATGATTGGAAACAACCACTCTTCCATCAGGCTTGCAGACCCTTGCGATCTCGGCCATGACCTTCTCTGGTTCCGGCACAACAGACAGCATGTGCATCGCTGCAACCGTATCAAAATGGTTGTCGGGATAGTCGAGCTGACGGGCATCCATCTGCCGCAGCTCTTTGACATGTGAGAGCCCCATTGACCGCACCTTGCCGCGCGCTTTTTGCAGCATCTCTTCGCTGAAATCTATCCCGGTCACATGCAGTCCGGGTCTGTAATGCTCCAGAGAAAGCCCCGTTCCGACACCAACTTCAAGAAGGCTGCCCGGCCGGGAGTTGATGTAATCCACTGCGTGCCGCCTGCCAGCATTGGTCAGCACACCAAATGTCTTGTCATAGACCGGTGCCCAGCGGGCATAGGAGGTTTGAACGGCTTCTGGTTCCATGGCTGATCCTCAACTTTTCGGATGAGCGTCCTGATCAATCCACGCCCAAACGACCATCGCTACATAACAGAGACAAAGTACAATCAGTGAAGCCCAAGCATAGGTCAGGATAGCTGCCCCTGCGAAGACGACACCAACAAGAAAAAACTTCACATTCCCGCGGGAGATTTTGGTGGTCTTGAATGACCAGGTTGGAATGCGGCTGATCAGCAGAAGGCCTATGCAAACCATGTAGGCGCAGATGGCGGTGCCCGGCACCAACGGCGCGCCGGTGAAGGCAAAAGACATGTACATTGGCAACATGACCAGAAGTGCCCCCGCCGGCGCCGGAACGCCTTCAAAGAAAGCACTCTCCTGCGGTTCACTTTCGGACTTGCTGCTCACATTGAACCTGGCAAGCCGCATCACACAGCACACGGTAAAGACCAGCACCGCGATCCATCCGGCCGAGGTAATGTCCTGCAGGGCCCAGAAGTACAGGATCAGGGAGGGCGCGACGCCGAAATTCAGGAAGTCGGCGAGTGAATCCAGCTCCGCTCCCATTTTGCTTTCACTGCCCAGAAGCCGTGCCAGCCGGCCATCCAATCCATCCAGGACGCAGGCCGCCATCACAAGCTGAACCGCGAGCATGTAGTTTCCCTGCACCCCGAATCTGATCGCGGACAGGCCTGCACAAATTGCGGTTATCGTCAGCACATTCGGCAACAGCTGAATAAGCGTAAGCTCGTTTTCTTTCCGGCCGAGTGGGTCCGCCATTGGCCTGTCTCTACCCTTCTTCTGACAGCGTCAGATCCGCCAGAACGGTTTCACCGGCAATCATCGTTTGCCCGACACTTACCAGTGGGTCCACCCCGTCCGGCAGGTAGACATCCAGCCGCGAGCCGAACCGGATCAGGCCGAACCTCTCGGCGGTCTGCATCCTGTCCCCGGGTTTCACGAAACAGACGATGCGCCTTGCGACCAGGCCCGCGATCTGCACCACAGCCAGATCCTGGCCGTTTGTCATCCGGATGCGCAAACTGTTGCGCTCGTTGTCGGCACTGGCTTTGTCCAGCGACGCATTGAAAAACTTTCCCGGACGGTAGGCGACGGCAGTGATCTCACCTTCGATCGGCGTTCGGTTCACGTGACAGTTGAACACGCTCATAAAGACGCTGACCCGGGTGTGCGGCTCTTAGGGCATGCCAAGCTCTTTCGGCGGGACGGCTTTCTCGATCAGCGAAACTATTCCGTCCGCAGGGCTTACGATAAGCCCCTCTTTTTTCGGCGGCACACGCTCCGGGTCGCGAAAAAAGTAGTAGCACCAGACTGTAAGCCCAACACCGATCCAGCCCAGAAATCCGGACAGAAGGAATAGAACAGCCGACACAGCGGCGAAGATGGCGACAAACCTGATGCCCTCCGGGTGCATGGGCTTAATGAACGTATCGCGCATTCGCATCGTGTATTCCCCGGGTCCTTAGGCAGTACGTTCATAAGAGGATTACCCTCAAACGCAAGCAAGAACAAAGCTCCAGTGTCAGGTGGTGGCCGCCTTGCACTCCCGGTCTGCTAATCAGCCTGATCAGAACTGAGGCCCGTTGCAAGCCGTGCATCTTCGCCGACTTGTGCGAGGGTATTTTTAGGTGTCTTCGCCGGCACGATGCGAAGCCGCGGATGCTTGGACCCTGACATGCAAAAGGGGCACCCAGAAGGATGCCCCTGCGTTTATCTGCGGATCCGTTCAGTTCGACACGGCGCTTACATTCCCGATGGAGAAGAACATGGTCTCGCCCGAGCTGTCATCGACGCCGTCATTGTCGGTGGAGACAAAAGCGGTGCCGTCGCTGAGGATCGCCAGACCCTCGACCTTGTCCAGCACGTAGCCGCCGGTAGACGTCAGGTCGGGCAGCAGGTCGCGGACCAGCTCCTTGCTGACCACAGGCAGTTCGCCGCCCAGCGGGGCCGGGACCATTTCCGAGAGCGGCACCCGGTATACCTTCTTGGTCACAGCGCGGAAATCGTGCTGGTTGTCGCGCTCAACGATGTAGACGTGATCGCCGTGGGCGGTGATCTCCGACAGGCCGACCCAGCCGGTGGCGGGCTCTGCCTTCTGGTAGCGCACTGCGCCCCATTCCTTGGTCTCCAGGTTGTAAGCGATCAGTTTGACGTGATTGGCGGGATCATCCTTCCACTCGCGCTGCACAGCCATCCACAGGGTGTTGCCAACCTTGGTGATGCCTTCAAAGCCAAAGCGCTTTTCCACCGCGGACAGTTCGGCGGGGATGCCGATCTCACCCTTGTTGGTCTTGATCAGGCCTTCAGCAGAGACGTGGTAGATCGCATGCGGGATCAGCCGTTCGGTGCGGCCTTCGGAGGCGACGTAGAAGCCACCCTTGCCGTCCAGGGTGATGCCTTCCAGGTCCAGCTTCTGGGCGGGCTGGCCGTTGGCCCGGTGGATGCGGATCACGTCCACGATGCGCGCCGGGGTTTGGCTTGGGTCGATCTTGAAGATCGAGGGCTGGAAGCCGTAGAAGCTGTCGTTCACTGCCCAGATCATGCCGTCTGCGTCAGCCACCATGCCGGAGAGCGCGCCCCAGCCGATCAGCTCATCCGTGCCGGCGGAGGTGAGATGCGGGTAGGCGGCAGGCGCGTCCTGATATTCATAGATCATCACATGGGCGCGCGCGCCGCCGTCTTCGATCAGGTCTTTTTCATTGGCCGAAACCAGCAGGTTGCGCCCGGGGATCGCCACATAGCCTTCGGGGCCGACGCCGGAGGACAGCAGCTGCTTCAGCTCGGGCTGTGCCGGGCTGGTGACGTCATAGACACCCACGACCGAGGCGCGTTCGGCACCGACAAAGACGTAAGGCGTGCCGCCAAAGGTGGCTGCGGTCACACTTTCAGGTTCAACACCCTTGGAGTCGGAGCGCTTGTCCGGGTAGTGGCCGATCTGGATGATCGCGCGTTCCAGATCCGTGCCGTTTTCATAGACGGTCTCGCCGGACTTGCTGAAGATGGTCCAGCCGCGGCTGCCGCCCTCATAGTCGCCTTCGTTGGCAGTGGCGAAATGATCGTTGTCCAGCCATTTCACCGCGTCCGGCTCGCGCAGGCGGCCCTTCTGGCTTTCAGTAAAGACCAGCGCGCCGCGCTCATCCGTGGCGTCGATGCCTTCAAGGTCGACCGAGCCGGCAGAGAAGTGGCTGATCACCGCGCCGTCCTTGGAGACCACCACAATGTGGTTGTTTTCCTGCAAGGTCACGACGGTCTCGCCAAGCGCGTTTATGTCGACGAATTCCGGCTCGGGGTCACTGCCGGCAATCTCTGCCAGGCCGGTCAGGTCCACCATCTTCATCGACGCACAGTCCAGCCCGCCGTCGGTGGTGTTGATCAACACCAGGTTGCCGGCGGGCAACTGGGGGATAACACCATCGTTCAGATCTTCGTCCCGCTCGTTCTCGATCGCCACAGCCAAGAAGCCGCCGTCATGGGACCTGGCAACCGAGTCCGGCTGGCCGCCCAGATCACAGGAGGCCAGCTCTGCGCCGTCTGCGGTATTGATGGCCTTGATCAGGCCGGAGGGCTGCGTGTAGCTCTCGGAGGTGTTGACGCCCACATAGGCCGTGGTGCCGATCACCGCCACCGAGGTCGGCTCGCCGCTCAGCTTCACATTGCCCTTGGGGGCCGGGTTCGCCGGGTCGGTAATGTCGACCATGCCCAGCGCTTCCAGCGGGCTGTCGGTGTAGACCAGCGTCATACCGTCGGCGGTAACGTCGATAATCTCCGGTGAAGTTTCGCGGCCGGTGTCCTCACCGGCGGTCATGTTCTTCACCACGGGGAAGGAGGCGATGCGATTGAAATTCATCTCCGCCATGGCCGGGGCGGCGGCAAGCGCCAGCGCCGAGGTCAGGCAAATGGAACGGATAGTCATTGGTCACTCCCAGTACAGTCAATGACGCAAGGGAATGGCGGGGTTTCATGACGCCGGGGTAACGGCGGCGCGAAGAGAAGATGAAACCGCCGACAGTTCAGGTCGGCACGAGACAAGTTAAATTTGTCGCATAACGGGAATTGAAAGAAATTGGCTGCACGCTAGAGTTTCTTTTATGCTCTATTCACGATGGCGTTTCGAGGTTTCGTATTGCCCTTTACCATTCCTTTGCCGATCGGTGGCAAAACCTTCAGAAGCGCATGTTGCGCCCGGGTGGAAAGGCCCGTGCAGGTATGAATGAGTTGGCTGTTGAAAATCTGAAAAGCAGTTTTGCGCTGGTGTTTGCCGAAAAAGCCCAGCTGGCGGAACGCTTTTACGCACATCTATTCGATCAATTACCCGGGGTGCGGCCGCTGTTCACCGGCGATGAAGGCCGCCAGCGGGAAATGTTCGGCTCCATGCTGGTCAGCAGTATGCGTGCCATGGCCGAACCGGGTGGTATTGAGACCCAGCTGGACATTCTGCGCCGGAGCCACGCACGGTTGGGGCTTACTCCCAGCCAGCTGGAGGCCGGGGCCAATGCGCTGATGGCCGCCCTGATCGAAGTCATGGGCCATCAGCTGAGCGACGATGAGAAATCCGCCTGGGCCGAGGCCATTGTGCTGCTGGTGCAGGCGATGGCCCCGCCGGGTGGCAAATTCGACGGGCCGGATCAGACCGCCATACAGATGTATTTGAGCTCCAGGTAGTCCTCGATGCCGTGATGGCTGCCTTCGCGGCCAAGGCCGGACTGCTTGACGCCGCCAAACGGGGCCACCTCGGTGGAGATGATACCAGTGTTGACGCCGACGATACCGTATTCCAGCTCCTCGGCCACCTTGTACACGCGGCTCAGGTCTTTGGCGTAGAAGTAAGACGCCAGGCCGAAGATGGTGTCATTCGCCATGGCGATAACCTCGTCCTCGTCCTCGAACTTGAACAGCGGCGCCAGCGGGCCGAAGGTCTCATCCGTGGCAAACTCCATCTCCTGGGTCGCGCCCTTGATGATGGTCGGCTGGAAGAAGGTGCCGCCCAGTTCGCTGTCGCCGCCGCCGAGGATCACTTCGCCGCCCTTGGCTGTGGCATCGGCGATGTGCTCTTTCACCTTGTCCACTGCGCCTTCGTTGATCAGCGGGCCGAAGTGCACGCCGTCCTCAAGGCCGTCGCCGACCTTCATGGCGCCGACCTTGGCGGCCAGTTTCGCGGCAAATTCGTCATAGACGCCGGCCTGCACGTAGATCCGGTTGGCGCAGACGCAGGTCTGGCCGTTGTTGCGGAACTTGCACAGGATCGCGCCTTCGACGGCGGCGTCGATGTCGGCGTCATCAAACACGATGAACGGCGCGTTGCCGCCCAGTTCCATGGAACATTTCATCACCGTGTCCGCCGCCTGGCGCATCAGGATGCGGCCCACTTCGGTGGAACCGGTGAAGGTCAGCTTGCGTACGGCCTCGTTCTCGCAGAATTCCTTGCCGATGTCGCTGGAGCGCGAAGACGGGATCACGTTGAAGACGCCTGCCGGGATCCCGGCACGCTCTGCCAGAACCGCCAGCACGGTGGCCGACAGCGGGGTTTCGGCGGCAGGGCGCGCAACAAAGGCGCAGCCAGCGGCCAGTGCGGGGCCTGCCTTGCGGGTGATCATCGCGTTGGGGAAGTTCCACGGTGTGATCGAGGCGGCAACACCGATCGGCTGCTTGATCACGGTGATCCGCTTGTCGCGCTGGTGGCCGGGGATGGTCTCGCCGTAGATGCGCTTGGCCTCTTCCGCGAAGAACTCGATGAAGGAGGCGCCATAGGCGATCTCGCCTTTGGATTCGGCCAGCGGCTTGCCCATCTCAGCGGTCAGGATGGTGGCCAGGTCGTCCTGGTTCTCCATCATCAGGTCGAACCATTTGCGCAGCACCGCGGCGCGCTCCTTGCCGGTCCATTTTGCCCAGTCCTTCTGGGCCGCATCGGCCTGCGCGATGGCACCCGCGGTCTGGGCGCGGTCCACGTCCGCCATATTGGCGATCACGTCGCCGCGGGCAGGGTTGGTGACTTCGAAGGTGCCGTTGCCTTCGACGAACTGGCCGCCGATATAGGCGCGGGTTTCCAGAAGGGCCGGGTCCTTCAGCATGGATTTCAGGTTGGTTGTCGTGTCGAGCATGGGGCCTCTCCGATTTGGTCTCGCGGATGCAGAGCATTTGGCGCTGGTCTTGTCCAGACGGACTTATAAGTCCAGAATTTGATCAAATCCAGCGAGGATTTCTTGATTAACATGTTAACAAATATGAGGGGCCGGATCAAGGATTTGAGGGAAACACTTTTAGTAGTGATATTTTCAGTTCAAAAATAGGTGCTTATGCTTGCGTATCGCATCAGGTCCTGCGCGATCTGTGTGACAGGAAGGGACCTGAGCCAATGGGGGCAGCCGGCGTTTCCCCCTGGAACGAAGGCCGGGAGTACCCCGAAAGGGACAGCAGTAGCGGTGTCAGATCTTCCATTCACGGAGGCTCGGCTCAGATCCGCGGAGGGCCGGCTTTGGCCCCTGAAATTGGCACTTGCGTTGCAACGTTGAATCGCAGCATTCTCTGCATCAGGGTCAGGCGATGGCGTCGCCGCATGGGGACATCCCATGGACCGCATATTCCAATACACGTCCTGAACGCCGGGACCTTTCTTGCGAGAGGAAGGGCCGTCATGACTGCACGTCCTGAAATGTACCGTTTTCACAATGGCGAAAAAGCGCCGCTGCAATTTGCCGTCTCAGAATATGAGGCGCGGATCGCAGGCCTGCGCAAAATAATGGAGGAGGCCGGCGTCAGCGCGGCTGTCTTCACCTCCATGCACAATATCTCTTATTACTCGGGCTTCACCTACTGCGCCTTCGGGCGGCCCTACGGGCTGGTGGTGACTGCCTCCGAGGCCGTGACCATCTCGGCCGGCATTGACGCAGGCCAGCCCTGGCGGCGCTCGTTCTGCGACAACATCACCTATACCGACTGGCAGCGCGACAACTACTGGCGCGCGATCCGGTCGGTGTCGGGCGAAGGCGCAGTGGTGGGCTATGAGAGCGACCACCTGACGCTGCTGCAGAAGGGCAAGCTGGAAGGGTTCCTGAAGCCCTCGAAGCTGGTGGATCTCTACGTGCCGACCATGGTGCAGCGGATGGGCAAATCCGATGCTGAGCTGGATATGATCCGGGCAGGCGCTGCGGTGGCAGATGTAGGCGGTTTTGCGATCCGCGATGCGGTGAAGGAAGGCGCGCGCGAGATCGACGTGGCGATGGCAGGCCGTGATGCGATGGAACTGGAGATTGCCAAGCGTTTTCCGGAGGCTGAGTACCGCGACACCTGGGTCTGGTTCCAGTCCGGCATCAACACAGACGGCGCGCATAACCCGGTGACGGGCCGCCGTCTGGAACGCGGCGATATCCTGTCGCTGAACACGTTCCCGATGATTTCGGGCTATTACACCGCGCTGGAGCGGACCATGTTTGTGGGCGAGGTGGATGCCGAAAGCCTGAAGGTCTGGGAGGCCAATGTGGCGGCCCATGAGTACGGCATCTCGCTGTTGCAGCCCGGTGCAAGCTGCGCCGAGATCACCCATAAGATCAACGCTTTCTTTGAGGAACGCGATCTGCTGCAGTACCGCACCTTCGGCTATGGCCACTCCTTCGGGGTGCTGTCGCATTACTATGGCCGCGAGGCGGGGCTGGAGCTGCGCGAGGATATCGACACGGTGCTGGAGCCGGGGATGGTGATCTCGATGGAGCCGATGCTGACCATCGCCGAGGGCAATCCGGGTGCGGGCGGTTACCGCGAACACGACATCCTGGTGATCCATGAAGACGGCAACGAGAACATCACCAAATACCCCTACGGGCCTGAGTTCAACGTTGTTGGCTGAGCCACGGGCGGGTGCGGCATGACGCACCGTGCGCCGGGCAAAATGTCCGGATAAGACAATCGGTCAGGGGGTGACATGCGTGCACCCCCTGTACACCTCCCGTGCACCGGGAT
>CAJXHQ010000108.1 GCA_913054485.1 uncultured Paracoccaceae bacterium | reverse complement strand
GGTCTCCGGCATCTTTGTCGCCACCGGTCAAAGCTGCGTTGCGGGCTCGCGTCTGGTGATCTCCAACGCCATCAAGGATGAATTCCTGGACCGGCTGAAGGAGAAAGCCGAAGCCGTGGTGATTGGCGCGCCGGACGATATGGCGACCGAAGTGGGTCCGCTCTGTACCCTGCGCCAGCGCGACAACGCCCTGCGGCTGATCGCCGATAGCGAGGCCAAGGGTGCCAAGCTGATCACCGGCGGCGCAGCGCTGGAGCGGGACGGTTACTATTTCCCGCCCACCATCCTGGATTGCTCGGACGCGCCGGATGCGCCCTGCCTCACCAATGAGTTCTTCGGCCCGGTTCTGTCTGCAACCGGCTTTGACACCGAAGAAGAGGCGCTGATGATTGCCAATGACACGGCCTTCGGCTTGGCCTCGGGTCTCTTCACCAAGGACCTGACCCGGGCTCACCGCATGATGCGCCGCATCCGTGCTGGCATCGTTTGGGTGAACACCTACCGCGCCGTCAGCCCCATCGCGCCTTTCGGCGGACACGGCCTGTCCGGCCACGGCCGCGAAGGCGGTCTGCAGGCAGCGCTGGATTACACCAAGGTAAAAGCTGTCTGGCTCAGGACTTCGGATGAGCCGATCCCGGATCCCTTTGTCATGCGATAGGCAGCAAGGACAAGAACCGCCGCCCGCTGCGCAGGTAGTCCAAACAACTGCCCAGGATGGTCAGCTCACCTGCCGGGATCGGGCCATTGTCCGCGTCACATCCCGGGGTGAAATGACTTCCGGCCGTGGTGCTGCCCGCATGGCGGCTACACTGGCTGGCTGAAGGCTTTTCGCGCGGTCCGGGCTGCCGGATGCGCCTGCGAGTGTGCCGGCAGCAAATGCCGCAGTTTTTCTGCCAGCCAGGTTTCCGCCTCTGCCTGCCCGCAGTCAAGCGCCCGGACGCGTGCCTGGGATGCATAAGCAAGCGCAGCCCAGGCCAGGCTGCCATTGGTTTCTGCCTGAGCGGCTGCAGCTTCCAGTTCGGCCAGGGCCTCCGGGGGGGCAGCAGCCCTGCCGGCAAGCCTGCATTCGGCCGAAAGCCGCAACACCTCGGGTGCGTAGAGCAGATCGCGCCCGGCGGCGATGGCCTGATGCGCGCGGCGGATCATAGCTGCGGCTTCCCCGGCTTCCCCGGCCTGGGCGCAGCAATAGGCCAGCATGGCGTCGTGATAGGCGCTGCCAAGCTTCAGTCCGATCGTCTCCATCACGCGGATCGCGGCCCGCATTTCCTCAAGTGCCTCCACCGGACCGCGGCTGCGTACCGCTTCATGGGCCAGCCAGACCTGACCGGAGGAGACCCAGAAGGGCTGGCCGATCTCCGCTGCAAAGGTAACCGCCTCTTCCAGTTCCGCGCGGCAGCCGGGCTGCGGCAGGGCGTAGGTTTGCGGTGCGAGGCTGTAGATCCGCACATAGGGTTTCAGGATCGGCAGATTCAGAAAGGCCTCGTGGTCGCGGGCGGCTTTGAAGGCGGCCTGCCAGCCGGGTAGGTCGCCTGCAATATAGCGGCCGTGGATGCGGAAAAGATGCGCCATTTCCAGGCTGTCCATGGAATAGGTCAGCCCGTGCAGCCGGTGGACCTCGGGCTGATAGAGCGCATCGACGCGGGCCGCGGCCTCCTTCTGGGCTTGCAATGCGCCCTGGTTGCAGAGCACCAGTGCACGGGCAGAGGCCGCCAGGACTTCCAGCTCCGGGTTCTGTTCCGCGATATTGCTCATCCGCGCGGTCATTTGCAGCGCCCGGTCCGTGCCGCCGACAACCATGTAATGGGCCCAGATGCCCCAGGCGATCTGGAACTCGGACTCGCTGCCGCCCTGGCCGGCGGTGCAGAGCGCCAGGGCGCGTTCATAGGCTTCCGCTACGGCCTCATCTGCAAAGCCGCGGTGCTGCACCAGCGCCAGGCCGAGCGAGAACTGTACGGCCATTTCCAGACCGTTGCGCAGCCCGCTTGCTTGCGGTACGGCCTTCAACCCGGTTTCGGCCCAGCGGAGCAGGCGGGCCGCTTCGGAAATTTCTCCGCGCATCAGCGCCGCCTGCGCGCCGGCCAAAAGGTTGGGGATCGCCTCGCTTTCGCGGGATGCGCCCATCAGGTGGGTGGCAGCACGCACCGGGTCCGCCGCCAGGTGGCCGGGGCGGGCAGCCTCATAGGCGGACAGCGCCGCTTCGTGCAGGCTGCGCAGTTTCGGCTTCAGCAGTGTGTCCTGCACCGCGTCGCGGATGAGGGCGTGGTCAAAAGCGATTTTGCCGCTGCTGCGCAGCCGGAACAGCCCGCGCCCGATCAGCCCGGAGACCTGGGCCGAGACGGTGTCTTCGCCGCTGCCAAGCATCTCTGCCAGCACGTCGACGCGCAGCTGGCGGCCCAGGACAGCTGCGGCCTCGACCAGAGGCAGGGCGTCGCCCAGATGGCTGAAACGCTCGTGCAGGGCCTCAATCATGGTGACCGGCACCGCGTCATCAACACGGTGGTCCGGGCGTTCCAGCACGGCCCGGGTGATATGTTCCAGGTAGAGCGGCACGCCTCCGGCGCGGGTGATGATCTCTGCGCGGGCCTCATCAGGAATGATGTCGCTGCTGTCCAAGGCGGCGATCAGCCCGGCGGCTTCTGCTCTGCCCATGGTGTCCAGCGTGATGCTGAAATGCTCCGGCACGGGCACGTCGGTGCCTTCCGGGCGGCGGGTCACCAGCACCAGCAGCGGGCGGGGCCCAAGTATCGCCGGGAGTTCGGCGGCAAGCTGCGCTGAATCCGGGTCCAGCCAATGTGCGTCATCGATGAAGAAAACGGCCGGATGCCGCGGCAGGCGCCGGGCCAGGGTCTCGCGCAGGGCCTGCCCGATCCGCGCGGTGCGCACCAGCGGCGGCACCATCTCCGGATGCAGATCGCAGAGCATGGCCAGCCCCTCGGCCGCCGCTTCCGGAGCCCAGGCCTGCAGGGCAGCGCGCTGCTGGCCGGGCGGCAGCGCGCTGCTGATCCCGGCCAGTTCGCGGATCAGCCCGCGGAAGGCGGCAAAGCCTTGTTCGCTGCGGTGCGCCTGACCATGCAGGAAGATTACGTTGCTTTCGTTGACTGTGGCTTTCATGAATGCCCGCGCAAGCGCGGTCTTGCCGTATCCCGCCGGTGCCACGATGCCTGCAAATGTCACCTCTCCGCTGCTGGCGGTGGTCCAGGCTTCGGCCAGGGCCTTTTTCAGTTTCTCGCGCCCCGTAAAGACGGCTGGCGGAGCGGCCGCTCCGGCTTCATCCGCGAGCCAGATCTCCAGAGGTTCAGCAAAGCCTTTGACCGGGCGGATGCCGGCGCGCGAGAGGGCGAAACGCTCCGGTGACAGCCGCTGGCTGGTGCCTGAGGAGACAGCGGTGCGGCCCGGTCCCGCTTCGGCCTGAAGCCGGGCGGCGAGGTTCACAGTGCTGCCGATCGCCATCACTTCGGCCGCCGCGGCGCCGGCATGTGCATCGCCCACCACCATCCAGCCAGTGGCCACGCCGGCGCTTGCGGTCAGGGTGCCGCCCTCCGGCAGGGCGATCTGCGCGGTCTGCCGGATGATCTGCAATGCGGCAGATACAGCCTGGGCGGCGCTGTTCTTCATGGCGTCCGGGTAGCCGAAATAGGCCAGCATCCCGTCGCCCATATATTTCGCCACATAGCCGCCGTGCTCGTCCGTGACCTGGTTGCAGATGTCCTGATAGTTGCGGATCAGGGTGAACATCGCCTCGTCCCCGATGGCACCGGCCATTGAGGTGGACCCGGCCAGATCGCAGAACAGCACCGTCATGTAGCGGGAATGCGCTTCGGCCTGCTGGGTGAGGCGCGCGCCGCAGGCGCTGCAGAACTTCGCGCCGGCAGGCAGGGCCGCACCGCAGGAAGGGCAGACGGCACTGGTCATCGCCCGCGCTCCCGCAGGACCCGGCGCAGGTCGTAGGACTGCAGCGGGTTGTTGATGGTGGCGTCGCTGGTCAGGAAGACCGCCCCGAAGGGCGAGGTGGCGATGCTGGGCGGTTTCAGAATGCCCGCGGGCAGGCCGAAACGGTTTTCGGAGATGCGGATCTCCATGTCCAAGGGTTCCAGCGTCGACTGGCCGAGCGAGAAATCATAGACCGAATACTGCCACTGCCCGGCCCTGTTGCGTGTGACCATGGCCATCTCATAGGCGGGGCGCGCGGCGGCAAAATGCGGCAGCATATGCGCCTGCACCTTGGGCCCGGTGCGGTCAAAGGCGCAGGAGATGATCTCGGTTCCGCTTTTGGCGTCGCGGACAATGTAAGTGTCTGTATCCACCTCCATTGCGGCGCGTTCTTTCGGAAAGCCGTAGCCGTAGATCCCCAGAAGGATTGGCGCCAGGCTGTCGAGGTAGAGCTTGGTCGGGCAGATCAGCGGCGGCAGGTCAGACAGCCGGTGATCGGCGTGGCGGACCCAGGGCACGGCGCAGATGAATTCAGTATAGTTCATCCCGAAAGGCACCTGGTTGGGCCGCACGCCGCGCTGCTGGGCAAAGAGCAGAATAACGGGATGCTGATCGCCCGGTGTCATCTCTTGCGGCGCCAGCACCAGCCCGTCCGGCAGCATGGCCGCCACGGTATCGGCAGGGAAGGGCATCATCACCGCAGGCCCCACCGTCTGCGCCATGCCGTAGACGGCGCTCCATGGCCAGTCGGAGTTCTGGGCGCGGATGGTATTGAGCACCGGCCCCATCAGCGGGTTGCCGCCACCGCTGTTGAGCGGCCCGCCGGGCACCGGGTCGGCCTCCTCACCGGTAATATCCGGCACCACGCCCATCAGTCCGGACGCGGCGCGCAGGCCGGACATGGCGGCGGCCTCAACGCAGCCGGCGTTGATGCCGGTATAGGTCCAGTCGCCTGCCAGCCAAAGGTTGCGGAAGCCCGAGCGGTCAGCCCGCAGCCGTGCGGTGGTGGAGCCGGGCACCGAGAGCACATAGCGGTCTGTCGGCTCAAAATTGGCGCGGAAGTACTGGCTGGCCCAGGCATCGCCACCGGCAGGCGGTTCCGGGCTGATCAGCAGGGATTGGTCAAAGCTGCCACTGCTCGGATCCTTTGCCTCGGGCCAGATGTCATCCAGAGTGCTGTTGAGCCAGCGCAGGCTTTGGTCGCGTACCTCCGCCACGGCGCGGGCCGGAAAGGTGGTGTCGGTGAAGGGCGGGATATGCTCCGGGTCTGCCAGGGGTCCGCAGAAATAGGCGATGCTGCCGGGCTTTTCGGCAGCGGGCCAGGTTTCCGAGGCATCCAGATGGGTCATGTCGGCCCAGGTGTTCATCGGGTCTGCGTAGGCTGTCAGGATGCTGTCACCGTGCTCCCAGCTCAAGGCCCCGGTATCGGGCCGCAGCCAAAGCTGCATGGCCTGGGTCGCAACCGTTTCCACCTTCTCGACCATATGCCGCCAGGCCGGGTCGGCCGCGATCAGGTCGCGGGCGACATAGGGCAGGGCGCCGATGGAGATGCCCAGCACCACCTCGTCGAAATCCTGCCCGCGCTGCAGCGTCAGCCTCTCCACCGGCTCCCAGTCGCTCCAGCTGCTTTCCAGGTCGATATGGCGGTTCTGCAGCGCGCCGCCTTCGGCCAGCTGATCGTAGTGCGGCTGCGAGGGCCAGCAGTCCAGATCATCCACCCGCACGAAAGGGTCATACTCTTGCGGCAAGACGCTGGCCTGCCGGTCGATGCCGATCAGCTCCACCGCCATCTTATCGCCGGAAAGCTTCAGATCGCGTACCTTGTGGAAGAAGCGGAACTTCACCCCGCGGGCCTTCAGGACCTTGTAGTAAGGGGTGAAGATCGTATCCCCCATTCCGGCGCGCATCTTGAAGAAGATCGATCCCTTGTAGGTCAGGAACAGCCGCATCGAGCCTTTCAGGAACGTGCCCGCCGCAATCGCCCGGTGGGCATGGTCGGTGATGCCGCGGCGGTAGCCGAAAGCGTAGTCATAGACCGCGCGCACCAGCGGCGAGTCGATGGTTTCCGGCCGCGCGCCGTGTTTCGCCAGCCAGTGGGAGATTTCCTCGTGGTCGATCACGTCAAAGCCGTGGGTGACAACGCCGTCGGCCACCATGCCGCGCATCGCGGCCCCGCCAAGGTCAAGCGCCAGCAGCACCTCGTGCAGCATATCGGCGTCCTCATGGCCCGCCAAAGCGGTGCGGTGGGCCTTTATTGTGGTGTGCACCTCGCGGGTCAGTTCGCGCAGGGCCTCGGCGTCTTCGGCTGCATGGGTGCCGGCATTGCGCGGCAGGGCCTGGACGAAGTCATGCAAGGCGTGCAGCGGCGTCACAGCTTCGCCGTCGCGGTCCGGCACGGAATGCCGCCGCAGCCGCTGGCGCAGATCGCCGCTTAAGCGTAAAGCGGGGTGGTCTTCGGCGGCAGGCTGAACCGGGCTCTGGTCCAGCAGGTCGCGCAGGTATCTGGCAAGTTCGGTGAAGTATTCCCAAGGTGACAGCAGCACGCCGCCTTCGCCAGGGGTGGCATCGTTATTCTCTGGCCGCACTGGCCAGAATGCCCAGCCCTCCGCCGGACCGTCGCCCAGAACGATATTATTATGGGCCAGGAAGGCGGCGTCGAAATCCGGGTAGACACCCTCGGTTCCGGCCTCGTTCAGCTCTTTCAGGCAGGCCTTCATCTGCCGGATCGCATTGTCATAAAACCCGGACCAGACATGCAGCCCGTGTTCTTCGATCCGCGCACCGGTGCCGCTGTGCCGCCCGCTTGCGCCCTTCCCACCGAGCCGCCATCCCACCTGGTAGACGGTGACATCGTGGCGCTCCCGAAGGGTCTGGGTGGCGGTTAGTTCAAAGGCGGCGGTCACTGCGCCGACACCTCCGCCGAGAATTGCAATCTTCCTGCGGGTGCCGTGCATGGGGAGCTCCTAATCAGACATACCTATGCCTGCGCCGGCCCTGCCGGCGCGTTCGCGCGCGTTCTGCTGCCCGGGATTGAAGAGCTGCCCCGATAGTTCTTTCGGGTTGATTTATGCTGATTTTGCGGCTTGCCAAGCTGATCTGTGCTCCGGTCCTGCAATGCGTTGCAGGTGCAGGGAGAGTTGCAGCCACCTATGGTGACCGCTTCGGGGACAGCCCGTGCGGGCGTTTCAGGCGGAGGTTGTGGGAAAGGGATGCTGTGAAACCAGTCGTTCCGGCGCGTCCCTGCCGGTGATCTGCAACTTCTGCAAAACGGGCTGGCCAGCCCCCACGCCGATGCATCTTGCTGCGCAAAGAAAAACGCCCCGGATCGCAATCCGGGGCGCTCGTCTCGCGGCGGGGCAGCTTACAGCTGGCCGGAAGCTGCCATTCTCATGTAGCTGTTATCATAGCGGAACTTGATGTTGCTCGCGTCACCAGTGGTGGAACCGTCCGGGTATGTCACACCGATGTAATCGGCCGAGGTGGCGTTCTCGCCCAGGATGCCGTTGGCAAACAGGAAGTCAGTCATGTTGACCATAGTTTCCTTCAGCACGCCGCCTTCGGAGAAGCCCACAGCGGTGGCCGCCTCAAAAAACATCTCGGTCGAGGCCATCTGCGACATGAAGCCGGGGATGTCGGTGCCGGACGCCCCGGCCATCTGCGCCAATGCGGCCTCGTCAAAGGCAGCGATCTGGGCCATTACCTCGTACCAGGCGCCGGTCAGCGCTTTGCCCAGGGCGGGGTTGTCGTTCAGCACGACGGTGCTGACGAACATGATGTCGATGATTTCGCCAGGAATATCCGAACTGTCATAAACAACGCTGGCGGAGGGGTCGGCCAGGATGGTGGAGGCCATCGGGTTCCAAGTGACGGTGGCGTCGATGCTGCCCGCGGAATAAGCATCCAGGATATCGGCGTCGGAGATATGGGTGACGCCGCCCAGAGAGGTTTCGCTCATGCCGGCCGCCTGCAGCGCGCGGAACAGCAGGTAGTGGCTGGCGGAGTATTCCACCAGCTGGACATTGCGCCCGGCCAGATCGCCCAGGCCAGAGCCGTTCTTGACGATGATGGCGTCGTTGCCGTTGGAATAGTCGCCGACGATCAGCGCCGTGCTGTCCATGCCGGCGCCGGAGGCGATGGACAGGGCGTCCATGTTGGTGGCCGTCACACCGTCCAGTTCACCGGCGGCAAACTGTTCAATGGAGCCAACATAGTCGTCGGCTTGAACCAGCTCGACATTGATGCCGTATTTTGAGGCCCATTTGTCCATGATGCCCGAGCTCTCCAGATAGCCCCAGGGCATCCAGCCCACGTAGACTGTCCAGGCGATTTTGAAATCTGTTTTCGGCGCCGCCACGGCCGGTGCGCCCAAGGTTGCCGCCAGTACTGCGGCTGCTGCGATGGTCTTCTTCAGCATTTTCATGCTCCCGTTCTGCTCTGCCCGCCATCCGGTGCCGGCCTCCGGGCAGAGCGGAGAGGGCGGCACATAAGCCAGGCGTGCCGCATCGGCGGGCCTG